>JALULO010000058.1 GCA_027056215.1 Campylobacterales bacterium
ATATCGATCGTACAAAGGAGCATATTCCCTCAATACTAAAAAAACTACGTAGAAATCATGATTGGTTTTCTTTTCAAGAGTATCAAATGGAATTGTGTTGTGCCGATATAGTAGAAGATCCTAAAGCCAGTGATGGCGTTAGTGCTGTGATGGATGGGAGTAGTAATGAGTGGGGCTTTTCACTGCCTTTGCGGAATTTACCAAAAGGGAAATGGACTGTATATGCAGATGTCCGAATTGTTAAAAATAAAAGCAATGGCGTTTTGGATAAAGCAAAATTGGCATTGAAGTATGGCATCTATCCGACCTTTACTAAAGGTATTGCCTTGATTGGTCAGTTTGGCAGTGGATATAAACGTATTAAAATCGGGACAATTGATACCAATAATAGTAATGCCGAAAGTGTTTGGTTAAGCCCTCCAGGCAATACAGCCGTGCAAAAAGTATACGTTGACAGGATCTATTATGTAAGAGAGTAAAATCAGAGAGGAAAATAATTGACGAGACTATTTTTTTATTTATATCTTGGTATTTTTATTTTTCTTGCTCTTCCTGTAGTGAAGGCTGGTGGTGCGCGTATGGAGCAGTTGCTCGTTTTATCTACTTTCATGTTGCTTTTGTATGATGATTTAGTGAAAAAAGAGTTGGATCTAACTATTGTCATCATGATGGTTGCGAGTGCTATGGTGTTGGTTTTGATTAGTCTGAATTCCGACTATCCTAAAGTAGATGAAAAAGGCTACTTTATTAAATTTCTCTTTTTATATCCTTCTTCTTTTTATGTGGGTATGCGAATGTTGTCAAAGTTGTCTATACAAAAGTTGATTCAAGCGATAGATTATGCTTTATGGTTTTATGTTATAAGCTGGTTCATCGTGATGTATGTTCCTGTACCTATGTCTATCCTTTCTAAAGTGATTCATATCAGAGATTTTGGCTATGGTGGAGAATTTTTACCGCTTCAGGGGACTTTTTATGAAGCAGCGGGTGTAGGGATTATCGTAGGTACAATGTTACTTATCTCTATGATCATACGGTATGAGTTTAATCTTTGGCCAAAAAATAAAAACTACACGTATTTACTTTATGTATTAGCATTTTATATGTTATTTTTTTCTAAAAACAAAACTGTTTGGTTGGCATATGTTTTGATTCTTTTCTTCTTTAGCATATATAAAGGCTATTTAGTCATAGCAAATAGTAGCTACTACTCTCCTTCACACTATTTGCAAAGCAATCAAAATATAGCGAAATTTTTAAAAATAAATACGACATATCTACTATTCGGTGGTATCGTTTTATTGCTTGGATTGGCAATCTATAATACATTTGCCACACATCCTTTTATCACGATGCGAGAGTTTCAGTATAAGATGGCACATGAAAGAGGTGCACAGTTTTCGATCTCGTGGGATTTGATCAGTAAGTCGAACTTTTTTGGTGGTTATGGATTTGGTTTTGTAGAAGTCTATTTTGAAGGAAAAAATGTTTTAGGTGTTGGAAAAGGAGCAGGAAGTATCAATAATATTCTTCTTGATATTTGGCTTCAGGGATCTATATTTGGTGTGATTTATTTGATGACACTATTTGCTTTATCTTTTAGTCGACGATATTTTGTAACGATTGCGATACCTGTATTTTTATTTTTCTTTGGATTGACAAATCCGATTGTGGCAGAAGAGTTCTTTCTTTTTCTGGGAATGTCTTACTCTTTAAAAAGGATGGATATAAATGGAGCATAATTTATCTGAACGCATTGCTCTGTTACGATTTCCTTTGATAGTGGGTATCGTTTTTTTGCATATGTATACCGCGGAAGTTGCACATGTTCCCATTGGCGAGGTAGCAAGTATTTTTACCATACTAAGTTATTATATGTCAAATGTTTTGGCTAAAGTTGTGGTTCCTCTTTTCTTTTTACTTGCCGGTTATCTTTTTTTTATTAATTTTCAATACTCTTTTGGATCTTTTCTTCAAAAATATAAATCAAGATTCAGAACACTTGTTATGCCTTATATCTTGTGGAATCTGATTATTTTGGCATTTTATACGATTGCCCAGACTTTGCCTGCCACAGCGCACTATTTTAATGGTGAACGACCTTATGTGTTTTTGTTGCATGGACATGAACTTTTAGAACTATTTTTTGGCTATGGAAAATTTCAATATCCTGTAGCATTTCAGTTTTGGTTTATTCGAGACTTGATTATCTTGGTCTTTTTATCACCGTTGATTTACCTTGCTCTAAAAAAAATACCGTATCTCCTTTTATCTTTTTTTGCTATTTTATGGATATTTGGTCTTTATGAAGACAATATCTTAAAGACAGATTTTTTTTCAACCTTCTTCTTTTGCTTAGGAGGGTTTTTAGCATTAAAAAAGTATAATTTTTCCCTGAGTGATCGGTATGCAAAAGAGATTATGATTTTATACTTGATAGTAAGTTTTATGGATCTTTATTATCAAAATGAAATTTTAGAAAATATTAGTGTTTTTATTGGTACGATTGCTGTTTTTACAGCATCAAAATATATACTCAATTATCAAAATTTGAAAAAAAATCTTATAAAATTATCGCGATATAGTTTTTTTATTTTTGCACTTCATGAGCCAATGTTATCGATAGTACGCAAAGTAAGTTTTAAATTTTTTACACCCCAACATGATTTTTATGTATTTGTGTTGTATATTGCATGTCCTGTATTGACGATTGTAGTATCTATTTATATATATAAATTGTTAGAGAAAATATTGCCAAATATTTTAAATGTCTTGGTTGGAAATAGAGTATCGCCAAAAGTTGTCAGTCAATATATAGGAACGAAAAGTTGAAAGAAAAAAAGAAAATCATTTTTGTGTTACCACAGCTTAAAACAGGTGGTGGTGTACGTGTTGTTGTGGAGTTATCCAATGTTTTGGTTCAAAAATATGATTACGACGTACGTATCGTAATACCGCATGTACAAAGTGCATGTTCTTTTTTCCTTGATCCTGCGGTAGTTGTTGAAAAAGTTGGAGATGAAGCACACAATCCATTAACCAAAATCAAAAATATAATTCGCATGTTTTTTCACTTGCAAAAAAATTATGCTCATGATATTGTGATAACCACAGATCCTATCTTTTCACCGCTTTTTCTCTTTTTTAGATTTAAAAAACTGTATCGTTATGTTCAGGCAGATGATTATCGTATTTTTGATGATTTACTGTTGCTAAAAAACAAATTCTTTTTGTCAATCTATAAAATGATGACAAAACTCTCTTATCGCCAAAATATTACTTATTTGTTCAATTCTGATTTTACCTATCAACAGTTTATTGATTTAAAAGGCAAAACAGTGCCTAAAAAAATCGTACATCCTTCTATCAATCATGTATTATTTTATGCAGATGAACTTTTGGATGAAAAGGAAAAAGTAACACTTTGTCTTATTGCACGCAAACATCCGATGAAGCGTTTTGAAGATTTCTTAACGGTCTATCGAGATATCTGTAAAACAGAAGAAAGCAAAGAGAAAATCGAAAAAGTTTTCATTGTTTCGCATGATGATTTGAGCCAGTATGATCTTTCTGACATGACGATGGTTGTTCCCAAAAATGATAAAGAAATAGCCGATACTTTACGAAAGAGTGATATCTATATCTTTACCTCTTTATGGGAAGGATTTGGACTTCCTCCTTTAGAAGCGATGAGTTGTGGTTGTGCGGTAGTTGCATCAGATGCAAAAGGAATCAATGAGTATGCCGTAGATGGAGAAAATGCTTTGATTTATCCACCGATGGATACAGATTTACTAAAGAAAAAACTTTTGCTGTTGATAAAAGATAAAAGATTGCGTTATCAGCTTAAAACACATGCTATAAAACGTGCAAAATCTTTTTCATGGGAAAAATCAGCCAGTCAACTCTTAGCTGCTCTTGGGGAAGATACAGATGTATAAAATAGCATTTATAGCAACAGGATATATCGTTGAATATGATGGTATCAGTGTCTATATAGAAAATGTCTTAAAAAGATTATTGAAACATTCTATTGTTGAGAAAGGTGATTTGGCGATTGATATTTTGGTAGGCAAAAGTGCATGTGATTTTTTCACACAAAGGTTATTGGGTAAAAATAACAATGACAATATCAATCTTATACCTATTTCTGATTCCAATGCGATAGTACGTATCTGGGGGACACAGACTAAAGTATTGTTTAAAAAGTATGATTTTATATTTATGCCAAATCCTATGCCTTTGTTTTTTAGTCGTGGGAAAAGGCTCAAAGTTATTCATGACTTAACGATCAAACAAACGCCAGATTTTTTCTCTAAAAAGATGCACTTATATATAGACTTTTTGATATGGTATATGTATCATTTTGATGATGCAATCGGTTATATATCGCAACAGACTAAAAGAGATATCTTACATTTTTATAAAATAGATACGCAAAAAACACGGATGCTTCACCTTCCAAATGGGATTCCATTTAAAGTGCAAAATTATACGCAACCTAAGATAGAAGATGTGTATAAAAAATATGAAAGTCGTGATATTTCATTTGTTGTTGTTGGACGTATCAACAGATCCAAAGGCTTTGATAGAATTTTGAAGTTTTTAAATCATTTTGAAAACTATCTGGAAAAAAATGATACTTTTAATCATGTAACACTTCATGTCGTTGGCAAACAGACAGAAGAAACCACAGCCATACTACAAGATAGCAACTTTAAACATATTAATCTTGACTTTTGTGGTTACGTGGATGATGAGAAATTGAACACACTTTATCGTAAAAGCCATTTTTGCTTTTTCCTCTCTCGCAATGAAGGCTATGGCTTACCACTTGTAGAATCTATGTGGTTTTATACGATTCCTATATTGTCTGATATCCCTATCTTCTCAGAGATTATGGGAAGTATGTATCCAAAGTTTAGTGATGAAAGTGGTTACGAAGAAGCGATAAGATTTTTTATAGAGCGTATCTATGATGATATAGCGTATAGACATACTATTTTAGATATGTTGCAAGAGCGAATTGGTGTTGAAAAAGAGGGCTATCAACATTGTGTAGAAAATCTTGTTAACTATATCAAAACCGTCTAAAGAGGATTTCAGATGAAACGATTATTGAAAAATAAACTGCTTGGAAATACACTTATATTTACGATCAGTACGATTTTAAATAAAGGGATGAACTTTTTTCTTTTGCCTATACTGACGTTTTATCTAAGTAAATCAGATTATGGTCATCTGGGCTTTATCGTCTCTGTTGTGGCGATTGCAAGTATTTATATAGGTCTTTGGCCTTCAAACTTTATCATGGCGAAGTTTAGTAGCTTTGGAAAAGAGAAAATGTCTCTGTATATGTACAATATTTTCATCATTACATTTGTTACATTTTTGTTAGTTTTAGGTGTAATGTTTGTATTTGAAAATAGTTTATTTGTAAACTTTGAAAATAGAGCGGAGTTGATAGTTCTCATCTCTGTTTATACACTGTTTGTTGTTATCTTTAATATTTTTAATACCATCATACAGTTAGAAAAAAATGCTTTTAAATATGCACTTTTTCAATCTATCTATATGTTTTCAAGCCTTGGATTGGCATTGTTGTTGATTATCGTGTTTCATTTTGACTGGCATGGAAAGTTTTATGCAGAACTTTTCGTATTGTCTTTACTTTGTATCTATATCTTTTATTATCTTATTAAGGAAGGATACCTTCGATTTTCATTTGATTTGGATAAGTTGAAAGAACTTTTTTCTTACCTTTTTCCTATGACATTTCATGTAATAGGACTCTTTTTGATGGGAACTGCTGATAAAGTATTTTTAGCCAAGTATCTCAATCTTGAAGTTGTGGGTGTTTACACGATTGCGATGACGATGTCTATCATCGTAAATATCGTATATGATTCGGCTATCAAAGCTTGGGAACCTTACTTTTTTGAAAAGATAGCCACTGGTAAACAAGCTGATATGAACTTTATTTTAAAGAGTTTGGTTTTGTATGAAGGCTTTGTTATCGTAGCAGCATTTGTCTATATACAACTTGTACCTTATATCTTTTCATTTATGATCAATGCTAAATTTGATGATGCTTTAGCCGTTATTCCTCTATTGGTGATTGGATTTAGTTTTGAAGGTTTGCGAAAACCTTTGGCAAGTTTTTTGATGCACAAGAATAAAGTGAAGACTTTAGGGGTTATTAGTTTGATTGCTGCTATAGTTAACATTGGGTTAAATATCATCTTGATACAAAAGTATGGCATAAGTGGTGCAGCATATGCAACGATTTCTGCGTTTGCTCTTTTGTATGTTGTAACATTTGTACTGGTTTTTAAATATTATGATTTAGCAAGTGTGATAATACGATGGCGAAAATAAAGTTATAAAGAATATTTAGGGTTATTTATAATCCTTTATATCTCCTTTAACTCTTTTTAGTAGAATAAAAATAAACTTTAGTTTAGCCACAAAGCACCATACTTAGGGCATTATAACTATAAAAATAATAATAATTTCATAATTTTATTTTAAAATTTAAAAGGTTGTATCTATAATGATAAATTATAGTCAGTTTTCGGTTCTTATCACTGATCTTTCTACACGAAAATCATTTGATCTTGCAAATATATTGACACAAAAAGGTATCAATATACTTTTATGTGATGATTTAAAAGGGGCGGATCAGATCATGTTAGAGAGTGCATATAGAAAAAAGTGTGAATTGTTACGAAAAGATACAAACTTTTCTGATGATCTTTCTAAAATTCTACAAAATCATAGTGATATAAAAATTGTCTACTTCCCCATAGAAGAAGATACAACGTTGTTGGTATATAACTTTTTGAAACAACATCAATACTCAAATTTTTATCACAATTTACCTCTACAAAAATCATTTGATACAGTGCGAAATAAAGGAATTTTTTCAAAATTTTGTTTGCATAAAAATTTAGCAGTTCCTAAAGAATATGATTTTCAAACATTGCTTAACATGGATGATCTGCCTGAAGAGCTGATTTTGAAACCAAAAAATGGATCAGGTTCAGTGGGTATCCGTTTTCTTGATACTAAAGAGGATCTTTTGGCTTGTCAACGATTAGTGATTGATGATTATATCATTCAACAACGCCTTAAGAATCCAAAAGATGTAGAGGGTGCATTTTTTTTATTTGATAAAGGAAAATATATCTCTTATTATGGTCATAAACGTATACGTACGTTTCCTCCTGAAGGTGGCGTGAGTATCTATTCAAAGTGTGAATGTAAACCAGAACTTGAAAAATTGGGTGTTAAACTTCTTGAAAAGTTAGAGTGGTCGGGGTTAGCAATGGTTGAGTTCTTATATGATCCAGATACTGATAGCTATAAGATTATCGAAGTTAATCCACGCTTATGGGGATCGTTGATGCTTTCAGAATTTTGTGGTTCAAATATGATTGAAAACTATTGTTTAACTGCCTTACAAAAACCGCTTCAAGATTCTTGTATCCAAGAAGATAGATATATACGATGGTTTTTCCCATGGGAATTATTGGCATATGTCAAAAGTAGGGCATCTATACCAAACTTTTGGCATTTTGATACAGAGCATACGTGTTATATTAATGTCTCCTATACGACATATTGGCATAGTTTTTTATTTACTTTATACAATATCGTTAATCCTGCAAAACTAAAAAGATTGTATCAAAAGGTTTTTGCAAGATGAGAAAAGTGATTGTTTACGATTTTGATAAGACGCTTACCTATAAGGATACATTATTTGGTTTTTTTTATGCTAGTTTAAATAATGGACTTTTCTCTTTTCCAAAATTGACGATATATATAGGAAGTATGATTTTAACAAAGTTTCATGTCATAAGTAATCAGCGTTTAAAAGAGATAGGTGTTGCATTTTTTCTCAAAGGATTGAATAAAAAAGCGTTAGAAAAATTAGTGGATCGGTATAAAGAGCTTATTCCTTTTAACAGAGTGTATAACGAGTTATCATTTGAAAAAGAAAACAAGTATTTTATAGTTAGTGCATCTTTTGAAGAATATCTTTGCGTGCTTTTTCCTCATGAAGTAAAAGTTGTCGGATCAAGACTTTCTTATAAGAATGGAGTTGTTCAAGGATTAGCGTTTAATTGTTATCAAGAAGCCAAGGTCGAAGCTCTTCGTAACAATGGTATCAAAACTATAGATGTATTGTATACAGATAGTTTTAGTGATGAGGCATTGGCTAAAATCGCAAAAAAGATTGTTATTGTTAGTGGTGATAAAGAGATAAAAATTGATAATATAGATGAATTTAAAAGGTACTTTAATCGATGAAAATATTAACGTTTGATGTAGAAGAATGGTTTCATGTTTTAGATCATGGTAGTACAAAAAATGAAAAGCAATGGCAAAATTTTGATTATAGATTAGATGCCAATATAGATAGTGTTTTACAAATTTTGGATAAATATAATCAAAAAGCAACATTTTTTTGTCTAGGTTGGCTTACGAAAAACCATAAGCACATTGTCAAACGTTTGGATACTTTAGGGTATGAAATAGGCACGCACTCAAATCTACACCAATTGGTTTATGAACAAAATATTACAGAATTTAGAAATGATCTTGATACTTCGATTAAATCATTAGAAGACATCACTGGTAAAAAAGTAAGAGCTTATCGTGCACCGGGCTTTTCTATCAAAGAAGAAAATCGTTGGGTATTTGAAGAACTATTATCTCATGGTATAGAAGTAGATTGTTCCGTTTTTCCTGCTAAAAGAGCACATGGTGGTTTTCGTACATTTGGTGCTGCCGAACCTGTAAAAATCGCTACAAATATTGGAACGATTAAAGAGTTTCCTATGAGTATCGATGAGGTATTGATGCAAAAAGTTGTTTATGCTGGTGGTGGATACTTTCGTTTTTTCCCTTATAGTATGATACGCTATTTTATGGATCGAAGTCAGTATGCTATGACTTATTTTCATCCGCATGACTTTGATGCAGGTCGTCCCATCATCGGGGACTTGTCACCTCTGAAAAAGTTTAAAGCAAGTGTTGGATTAAAAAAAGCTTTAAGTAAACTTGAAACACTTATCTCAGAATACGATTTCATCGATTTAGATGAAGCTATGAAAAGGGTTGATTGGGATTTTGTTAAAACCATTGATTTACCAGAACGTAGAAAAAAACAGAGATTATCGAATCAGATAATGTTAAAAGACTCTTATCAAAATGAAAGAAGGAAACATATATGAATAATAAAAAAGTTGCGCTTATCACAGGTATTACAGGTCAAGATGGAAGTTATCTTGCTGAGTTTTTGATAAAAAAGGGATATGAAGTTCATGGTATTAAAAGAAGATCTTCGTTGTTTAATACAGATAGAATAGACCATTTATACCAAGATCCTCATATCGAAAAGCGTAACTTTATATTGCATTATGGTGATATGACTGATTCTATGAATTTGACACGTATCATACAAGAAGTACAACCAGATGAAATCTACAATCTTGCGGCGATGAGTCATGTAGCTGTTTCTTTTGAAGAACCAGAATATGTAGCCAATGCAGACGGTACGGGGACACTAAGAATCTTAGAAGCGATCAGATTATTGGGATTGACAAAAAAGACAAGAGTATATCAAGCTTCCACTTCTGAACTTTACGGTAAAGTACAAGAAATTCCTCAGTCTGAAAAGACACCATTTTATCCAAGAAGTCCTTATGCTGTAGCTAAAATGTATTCATATTGGATCACTGTAAATTATCGTGAAGCATATGATATATTTGCTTGTAATGGTATTTTGTTTAATCATGAATCACCAGTTCGAGGTGAAACATTTGTAACCAGAAAGATTACGCGTGCGGCTAGTAAAATCGTCTTGGGATTGCAGGAAAAGCTTTATCTTGGTAACTTAGATGCTAAACGTGACTGGGGTCATGCCAAAGACTATGTTCGTATGATGTGGATGATTTTACAGGCTGATCATGCAGAAGATTGGGTTATCGCAACAGGGAAAACAACACCAGTTCGTGATTTTGTAAAAATGGCATTTGCTTATGCTGGTGTTGAACTCTCTTTTAAAGGTGAGGGTGTTGACGAGATAGGATATGTTTCTAACGTAGATGAGTATATTTTTAAAAATCATACACAAAGCAGTATGAATCCTAAAGCTTTAATCGGTAAAGAGCTTGTTGCTGTAGATCCAAAATATTTTAGACCGACGGAAGTTGATTTACTCATTGGTGATCCTACAAAAGCTAAGGAAAAACTAGGATGGGAAGCTGAATACAGCCTCAATGAACTTGTAGATGAGATGATGCAAAGTGATTTAAAACTTATGACAAAGGATGCTTATTTAAAAGAAGCAGGTTATACCGTGATGAATTATTTTGAGTAGGAAAATGATGATGCAAAAGAGTAGTAAAATTTATGTGGCAGGACATAGAGGGCTTGTAGGTTCAGCGATTGTAAATAATCTTCGCCAAAAAGGTTATACAAATATTATCTATAAAACACATAAAGAACTTGACTTGACAGATATGCAAGCGGTGGCTTCTTTTTTTAAAGATAACAAACCTGAGTATGTATTTCTTGCTGCTGCTAAAGTAGGTGGAATTGTTGCAAACAATACTTACCGAGCAGAGTTTATTTATGAAAATTTGCAAATTCAAAATAATATCATCCATCAAAGTTATCTACATGATGTAAAAAAGCTCATGTTTTTAGGCAGTACTTGTATCTATCCAAAAAATGCACCACAGCCTATGAAAGAAACATATCTGTTAACGGATGCGTTAGAGTATACCAATGAACCCTACGCTATTGCAAAAATCGCAGGTATCAAGATGTGTGAAAGTTACAATATTCAGTATGGAACAAACTTTATATCTGTCATGCCAACCAATCTTTATGGACCAAATGATAACTTTGATCTGGAAAAATCTCATGTCCTACCGGCTCTTATCAGAAAAATACATTTGGCAAAACTTTTACATCAAAAAGCCTATGATAAAGTTCTCAAAGATCTTGAAGTAGATACGATAACACAGGCGAAAAGCTATCTTGAAAAATTTGGTGTGACAGAAAAACAAGTCGAGATATGGGGAAGCGGAAAACCAAGAAGAGAGTTCCTGTGGAGTGAAGATATGGCAGATGCCACCGTTTTTGTTATGGAAAATATCGACTTTAAAGATACATATGATCAAGATACAAAAGAGATTCGAAACACCCATATCAATATAGGAACAGGTATAGATATATCTATCGAAGATCTTGCCAAAACGATCCAAAATGTTATAGGATATGAAGGTGAACTCTACTTCAATACACAAAAACCAGACGGTACGATGGTCAAACTGACTGATCCATCTAAGTTGCATACACTTGGTTGGAAACATAAAGTAGATTTAGAAGAGGGTATAGCACGTATATATACATGGTATTTACATCAAAACAAAAAAGAGAGTTAAAAAAAGAGTGAAAGATACAATTTGTTTAAATGATAGCTATAGTACGACAAAGATTTTACAAAAAGAAAAACCAATTCTTGAGAATCAAGATAAAAAATACCCTACAACGCTCTTTTGTACACCAAATGAAAAAACAATAGCCCAAGGAGGGTTGCGTAAAAGAGGATATTTTAAAGCCCCATATGTAGATAAACCACTGTTGTCTGTTATCACTGTAGTGTTCAATGGTGAAAACTTTTTGGAAAAAACGATTCAAAGTGTATTGTCACAACCTTATGACAATATCGAGTTATTGATCATAGATGGAGGCTCAAAAGATGGGACACTTGAGATCATCCAAAAGTATGATGACCAAATCGACTACTGGGTGAGTGAACCAGATAAAGGTATTTATGATGCGATGAATAAAGGTATCGATATCGCTCTTGGAAAAGGATTGTTTTTCTTAAATGCCGGCGATTTTTTTGTAGATGATGTTATCATGGATACTTTGCAAATTCCCTCATATCTACCGGTAAAATCTATCAACTCCAGAGGCAAACTTGTTGATATGAAGATAACAGATATCAAACTTGGATTGCCTATATGTCATCAGGGTATCGTTTTTGAAAAGAAGGATATTCATTATGATGTAAGGTATCGAATGTCTGCTGATTATGATTACTATCTAAATCATGGTTATAAATATTTGGATTTTTCACAAACAAATGGTTATGTTTTTTACGATACAACTGGTGTTTCAAGTACAAATATAAAAGCAAGGCTTTATGATGTTGGAAAAATAATCTATAAACATTTTGGAGTGATCGCTATGGTAAACTATGCAGTACGAGCTATGGCAATCAATACTTTATTGATTATATATCGGACGGTTATAAAAAGGGCAAAATAGTTTAGAAAGTCCACAATTTAGCCTATAATATCTTTTTATTAGTAGATTAATGCTAATATATATCATTACGTATTATAAGGCTAATATTTGAAACTATTTCAATATATTTTCGATTTTATAAAAGATATTTTACAAAATAAAGCGATTTTTAAATCTTTGATTGTCAATGATTTTAGACAGCGTTATCTAGGATCGTATTTGGGAATACTATGGGCATTTATACAGCCTGGAATCACTGTATTTATCTTTTGGTTTGTTTTTCAAGTTGGATTTAAGTCAAAGCCGGTGCATGATATGCCTTTCATACTCTGGTTGATTGCTGGTATGTTTCCATGGTTTTTTTTCTCAGATGCCATCTCCAACGCGACCAATGCAGTCATGGAAAATAGCTACCTTGTTAAAAAAATCGTTTTTAAAGTTTCTTTCTTACCAATTATCAAAATATTTTCTGCTTTGATTGTACACATCTTTTTTATAGCTTTGATGTATATTCTTTTTATGATCTATGGTTATAGTTTTGATTTGCACTGGTTACAAGTTTTTTACTACCTCTTTGCGACGATTGTCCTGGTTCTTGGACTAGGTTATATCACTTCTTCGATCGTGATTTTTTTTAGAGATATGGGGCAACTTGTAGCGATGTTACTACAGATAGGATTTTGGGCAACACCTATCTTTTGGTCGATAGATATGTTTCCTGCAAAATATCATATATTGTTTAAAATCAACCCTCTTTACTACATCATAGAAGGATACAGAGACAGCATGATCCATCATATCTGGTTTTGGGAAAAACCTATGCTCAGCATCTATTTTTGGGTAGTAACATTGGCAATCTTGACACTTGGATTTAGTACCTTTAAAAAACTCAAACCCCATTTTGCGGATGTCTTGTGATGGAAAAACCTTATGGTATAATATCCTCAAACCAAGGAGTTGTGAGATGGTAGATATCGAAGTGCTGAAAAAAGAGATTGTTGAGAGACTAAGGCCCTTAGAACCTGATAAAATCATACTTTTTGGAAGTTATGCATATGGTACTCCTACTAAGGATAGCGATGTGGACTTGTTTTTGTTGAAGGATGGATTGGCTGTTGAAGAGATGCGTAGTTATAGATTGCAGTTACAAAAACGACTTATCGATATTCAGCGAAAGTATCTGTTGGGGATAGATCTGTTTGTAGATAGTACACAAAGAGTTCAAGACAGGGTATTAAAGATAAAAGATCAGTTTTACAGTGAGATTATGCGTTCTGGTAAGGTGATTTATGGGCAATAAAGCGTATGCAAAAGAGTGGCTTGTATTTGGTTACAGGCATATGGCAGCGGCAAAGCTGCTTTTTGAAAATGGGTATTATGAAGATATTATTGGGATAGAATTGCAACAAGCCCTTGAGAAATTTATCAAAGCTGTCATGGCAGACCAAAACAGTAAGATACCTAAAGAACATGAT
>JALULO010000059.1 GCA_027056215.1 Campylobacterales bacterium
CATCAATCCTATTATATGCAGTCATTGCAGCACCTCTTTTTGCTGAACCATAAAAGGCAAATGCCTGTACTTCTTTGCCTGTGTTAGCTACGACATCTGCCAGACCTTTAGCGCCTGTTACAGCACCTTGTCCAGCTCGGCTATGCCATCTCATTTCAAACATGAACTCTCCTTACAAAGTTTTCCTACTAATTTGTTCTATAATTTTAGGTTATTCTGACTTAACTTAAGCTTTTTTTTAAACATTTTTATTAATCTTATTGCACTAAGTGCGTCATTTTGTAAAAATTTACTACACCTTTGCAACTCTTCTTTTTTTCCATAACCACTAAGAACCCCAACTCCATTTATGCTGGCATCATTTGCACTCACCATATCCATACAAGTATCACCAATCATCCAAACATCATCACTGGCTTTTGTATTCATCTGCTGTAAAGCTTTTAAAATAGGTTCAGGATGTGGTTTTGGATGTATTACATGTTCTCGTCCTATAAGCACTTCAAAATGATGCATCACATTCATGTGTTCTAAAAGTATTTGTGAATACTCCCCTGTTTTGGTCGTCACCACACCTACTCTGGCAAAAGAAGATGCCTCTACGATCGCTTCTTTTGCATAAGGTAAAAATTTTGTCATAGGTTTTGAACGTTTACGGTAATGTTGTTTATAAACATCCACAAAATCCCACACTTTAGACGCATCAATCCCAAGATGCAAATACATAAAATCCAAAGGATGACCAATCAAAGATTTAATCTCATCTGGTGGTGGTGTAGGAAGTTCAAAATGTTTAAAAGAGTCATCAAAGCATTTTAAAATAGCTTCAGTCGAATCAATCAGCGTACCGTCGAGATCGAAGAGAATTACCGTCTCTTTTTTCATGGCTTTATCCAGTCAATGACATTGTGCATCACGCCAAGGATTGACTGGCTAACATTTTGAATCTTTTTATTCACAACGGTAATAGAGTTTGGAATGTATAAAAATAGATAAGGATTATCATACACGATTAAAGCATATATTTCGCGATATATTTTACCAAGTTTCTTTTGGTCGATAGTCCGTTCTGCTTTTTTGATAAGTTTGTCTACTTTTTCATTTTTATAACTGATAAAGTTAAATCCACCTTTTTTGCTACCTTCACTATGCCAGATACTATAGGCATCAGGCATAAGTCCCAATCCCCAACCAAGTATAACTGCTTCAAAATTTTTAGGCATGACTACTGTATTTAAAAACGCTTGCCACTCCATCGTTCTGATGTTAACAATCACTCCCGCTTTTGCCAGTTGGTGTTGGATTATTTGTGTGGCATAAACTCTTGTGTCATTGTTTGAATTTGTCACGATTTCAAAAGTAAAAGGATGCTTGTCATCATATCCAGCCTCTTTTAACAATGCTTTTGCTTTTTGGATATTTGGTTTGGGTGCTTTGATCTGATCATTATACGCAAATGTACCAGGCATAAAAGGACCATTGCAGACTTGACCATGTCCAAAAAAGAGTATATCTACCAACTCCTGCCTATCAATCGCTAAACTTAACGCTTTTCGCACACGTGGATCTTGAAATTTTGGATTTTTAAAATTAAACCCAAGATAGGTATAACTTTGTGAAATCTTTTCATAGATTGTATAATAACGTTTAAAATCATCATCAAGTTGTCTTTCTATCTGAAGTGGTGTCAGTGATCCAACATCAAGCTTGTGAGATCTTAACATCAAAAACTGCGTACTGGGATCTGGCATGAAGTGATAGACTATTTCTCTTATATGCGGTTCTCCTCTGAAATAGTTTGGATTTGCTTTAAGTGAAATATCTTTGGATATTTCAAACCCTTTTAAGGTATAAGAGCCTGTACCGATGGGATGTTGATTAAAACTACTGGTCATAATGTCTTTTTCAAGTTTGAGTATATGTTTAGGTACGATATCCGTCATCCAGGTTTGTAAGGCTTTAAAATAGGGCTCTTTATACTTTACTTCTACTGTATATTTATCCAATGCTTTCACACTTTTTACATACCGAAACTCACTACTATACGGTGTATAAATTTTAGGGGAAGTGATCAAGTTATAGGTATATATGACATCATCTGAGGTAAACTGTTTACCATCACTCCACAAAACATTTTTTCTTAATGTAAAAATAAGTGTCGTATCATCTTTGAAGTGATAACTTTTGGCTAGTCTTGGTTCAATCTTTCCATCTTTATCATAGGCTAATAGTGCATCAAAAACCCATCCTGATATCTCTTGACTAGCACTATCTGTTGCGATCAACGGATTAAGTTTACTCGGATTGGATGAGATTGATAGATGGAGTGTTGTAGCATTGATAGTTAATGTAAAAAATATAGATAAAATTAAATATTTCATGACCTGATTATAATCAACATTGTCTTAAAATGGAGCAATGAATAAACAAGGATTTATATGAAAAAATTTATTATTATACTTTTTATTTTAAGTACTCAGCTTTTCGCGATACAACGGTTTGGATTTGGATTAAATGTCAATACAAACGCAGTAGAGTTTGAAGCAAAAGCAAATATGGCTCCTTTTATGAGTGATGACCCTATCTATAGAAATTTTTATATGGATTTTAATCTTATCAATGACGATGATACACTTGTTGGTCTTGGGTTATATGTAGACAATACTTTTTACAGTTACCAACCACTTAGTTTTCAAGTTGGATTACGTACTATTTTTACCAGTCGTGGTGACAATGACATGTTTGCTATACCTATTTTGTTTGGATTCAAACATAAAATCTATCTAGGAAATCTACCAGTCGGAACACTTGGAGCAAAAGTAGTATACGCCCCTTCCCCACTCTCCTTCCAAGATTCCAAAAAATATCTTCAATGGAATATAGAAGCGGCTATGCAAATCATAGAAAATGTAGAGATATATGCCGGATATAGAAATATTGACACAGATTACGAAACAATACAAATCAAATACAACGACTCTGGATACATAGGTTTTAGATTTATATTTTAACCTACAAAACCACATAAAACTCCTTTAATATGGGATTTAAATTAAAAAGGATAATTAATATCCTTTTTATACAAATAATCTCACTTTACGTTAACTAAAAGTAAATAAGCTCATAATTTATCAGAGAAAACTATACCTTTTAAGCTAATTTTGTATAATTTAGCTATATAATAATTGGTCATCATGTGTAAATCATGACAATTACAAATCATTTAGGAGGTTTTTAATGCAATCACATAATGCATTAGAGTATGACTATACAGTCGCTAAGATGTTTGCCATCGCAGCAATTGTATTGGGTATTGTAGGTATGACGATTGGTGTTTTGATAGCGTTTCAGCTAGCATTTCCAGATCTGAATTATCTATTTGGTGAGTACGGAACATTTAGCCGTCTAAGACCACTGCACACAGATTCAGTTGCATTTGGTTTTACGTTGAGCGGTGTTTGGGCAGGCTGGTATTACTCAGCGCAAAGGATGCTGAAAGTTTCTATGGCGGAATCTCCGTTTATGATGTTTATTGGTAAACTGCACTTCTGGCTCTACCTTGCAGTTGTAGCGGGTGCTGTTGTCTCTTTGCTGATGGGTATCACCACTTCCAAAGAGTATGCAGAGTTCGAATGGCCAATCGATATAGGAATCGTCGTCGTATGGGTCATTTACGGTATCAATATGTTCGGTATGATCGGTATTAGAAGAGAAAAATATCTCTATATTTCTATGTGGTATTATATCGCATTTTATGTTGCTATTGCTATGCTTTACCTATTTAACAATATGGAAATACCTACATATTTTGTCGCTGGTGTAGGAGACTGGTATCACTCCGTCTCGATGTATGCCGGTACAAATGATGCGATGGTACAATGGTGGTATGGTCATAATGCAGTTGCATTTGTTTTCACAACACCTATTATTGCTTTGATTTACTATTTCCTTCCAAAAGAAGCAGGTCAACCAGTTTATTCATATAAATTGTCTTTGTTATCTTTCTGGGGATTAATGTTTGTTTATCTTTGGGCAGGTGGACACCACCTTCTTTTCTCTACAGTTCCTGATTGGGTACAAACAATGGGTTCAGTTTTTTCAGTAGTACTTATTTTACCATCATGGGGTTCAGCAATAAATATGCTTTTAACTATGAAAGGTGAGTGGGGACAACTTCAAACAAATCCTTTAATCAAGTTTATGGTTCTTGCATCAACTTTTTATATGTTCTCAACGCTAGAAGGTCCAATACAAGCAATCAAATCAGTCAATGCACTTGCACACTTTACAGATTGGATTCCAGGACACGTACATGATGGTACACTAGGTTGGGTTGGATTTATGATTATCGCTTCTATCTACCATATGACTCCAAGAATTGCAAAAAGAGAAATCTGGAGTAAGAAACTAACAGATGCACAATTTTGGATTCAAACTACAGGTATTGTTTTTTACTTCTCAAGTATGTGGATTGCAGGTATTACACAAGGTATGATGTGGAGAGCGACAGATGAATATGGTAACTTAGCATACTCATTTATCGATACAGTTACGGTACTTCATCCTTACTATACAATTAGAGCAGTAGGTGGATTATTTTACCTAACAGGTGTGTTCTTGTGGGCATTTAATATCTACAAAACATATACAGCGGGTCGCGTGCTTGAGAGAGAACCTCAAACAGCAAGTCCTATGGCATAAGGAGGATATAGATTATGTTTCATTGGTTAGAAAAAAATCCATTCCTTTTCACAGTAATGGTGTTTATCGTAGTTGGCTTTGCAGGTGTTATTACTATCTTGCCTGATTTCGCGAAAAGTTCACGTCCGTTGGTTGGTAAAAAACCTTATACAATTTTACAGTTGACTGGTAGACATGTTTACATCAAAGATAGTTGTAATGCATGTCACTCCCAACTAATTCGTCCGTTTAAATCTGAAACAGACAGATATGGTAAGTACTCGCTTAGTGGAGAGTATGCTTATGATAGACCTTTCCTTTGGGGTTCAAAAAGAACAGGTCCTGATCTTCACCGTGTCGGTAACTACAGAACAACAGACTGGCATGAAAATCATATGTGGCAACCTACTTCCGTAGTTCCTGGGTCTATTATGCCTGCTTATAAACACATGTTTAAAAATGAAGCAGATGTAGAAACAGCCTATGCAGAGGCAGTTACAGTTAAAAAAATATTTAATGTGCCTTATGATCAAAAAGGTATGCCAAAACTAGGAACACTTAAAGAAGCTCAAGCTGAGGCACTAACCGAAGCTAAAGCAATCGTTGCAAACATGAAGAACAAAGCGGTTAAAGCTGCTGTAGCAAGTGGGAAAATCCCTGAGATTGTTGCACTAATTGCATATTTAAATAGTTTAAAATAAGAGGTATAAAATGACTTTGGATCTTGAAACAGCTTATAGTATTCAAGCATATGCATATGTAGCAGTTACCGGTTTTTGTATTCTCTTACTTTATGGTTATATCCACCATCTATATAGCAGTGAAAAAAAAGGCACTCGTGATTATGAAAAATATGCAAATATTGCATTGGATGATGAGTTAGATTCAACTCCATTGGAAACTACCTCTCCATGGGAAAAGAAAAAAAATAAAGGAGAATCAGCATGAAGATAAATTTATCAAGTGATACTGTAAATCAGTTAGCACTAGTAGGTGCAGCTGTAATCATCATTCTGACTGTTTATGTTGCGGGTAAATATATCCGGCAAATGAAAACAGATACAAGTAGTGGTGAGTTAAGTGATGAAAACTGGGATGGAATTGGCGAATATAAAAATCCACTTCCAACAGGTTGGGCAATTAGTTTTGTAGGAACAATGATCTGGGGATTGTGGTATTGGTTTTTGGGTTATCCACTCAATGCTTATTCACAAATCGGTGAATACAATCAAGAGGTAAAAGCTTATAATACTGCTTTTGAAAAAAAATGGCAAAATCCAGATGCAGATACAAAACTTGCTATGGGTGAAGGTGTCTTTTTAGTACAATGTGCACCTTGTCATGGTGTCGCAGGTGATGGTATCGATGGTAAAGCCCAAGGGTTTGATAAATGGGGTACCCAAAGAGCCGTATTAGAAACAATCGAAAAAGGTTCTAAAGGTCTTGGTTATCCTATGGGTGAGATGCCAGCGGGTATGGCAAGTGGAGATGATGCAAAAGCAATCGCAAAATATGTTGCCGGTGGTATGCAAGGTGATAAACCTGCTGCATTTTCTGCATGTGCTAGTTGTCATGGCGAAGATGGTAAAGGCTTAGGCGGACAAGCTCCAAATATCAGTCAATACGGTACAACTGCGTTTGTTACTGATGTACTTAATCGTGGTAAAAAAGGTTATATCGGAACGATGCCTAAATTTAGTGACGGTAGATTAACAGATATCCAAAAAGACGCTGTTGCTACATATATACTATCACTTAGAGAAAAGTAAGGATAAGCTATGGCAGAAAATAAAACAAGAAGAATGTGTTTTAACATCAACGGACTTTTAGGCGGTATTCTTGCAACAGTATTGTTACTTTCAGTTTTGGTATTTTTAACTATCAATGCGATAACAGTACAGCAGAAAAATGCTACTACTTATTATCAATTAGATGATGCATCTAATATTCAAATGATAAGTACAGATAATGCAAAGCATTATAAAATTGTAAAATAAGGAGTCACAATGGCAGATACACTATTTTATATAATAGGCGTTGGTTTGGTAGCGATGGCAGCCATTACTATCTGGGTAGTTACAACACCTGGCACTCACCTATACCTAGGTTAATCCAGGTGATATTGAAAAATAAAAAGAGAGTAGTACTTTTTACTACTCTCTTCTCACTATTATGTATTTTCCCTTCTTTTTTAAATGCTGGTTTCATCTATGAAGGAGACCATCTTATAAATGATAAAACAATCACAAAAATGAAAGAGATAGGTAAAGAACTTACACAAAAAACAGGTGTGACCATTGCATTGGTTACTAAAAAGCATTTAACAAAAGCAGAGTTTCTTGAAATAAAAAATAGATATTTAAAAAAGCTTAAAGCCCCTTATGTTCTTTGGATTTTTTCCAAAACATATGAAGACAAAAAAGACTTTGGACTTAACAAGATGTTCAATTCACCGGATCTAAATGGAAAGTTTGATAAAAATTCACTTTTTAGCCCTTTTACTGGGTCTTTTATGAAATTGATTGTTATCCAAAAATCAAAATCTGATCCAACATCAGCAGCTTTTTTAAATGGCTATGCAGATTTAACAGATATGATTGCAAAATCATATAATGTCAAATTAAAATCCAGTATCGGAAGTGAAAGCGAGACTTTTATAACTGTACTTAGAGTATTATTTTATCTAAGTCTCCTCTATTTTGTTTGGCTATATGTCAAAAGAAGATTTTTGGAAAAAGGAACAAATATTGAAAAAGCAGAGTAAACTTAGTGAATTAAGATGGCCTATCGGCATCATACTTGCTATTATGGGAGTCATGGCACTAGGTGTTTGGACTATAGAACAAGCCAATATTAAACCTGTTGTTATGGATGATTATTATTTTGACACTTATCAAGATGTCGAAACAAATATCAATGATATTATCAAAAAACAACAAGCTTTTGATAAAAAATACCATGTTGATATCGATAAAAAAGCATTTATACTTGGGAAAAACACTCTTTCCATTGTAATAAAAACAAATACCAATAAGCCAGTAAATGATGCAAATATCACGCTTAAAATCACTAGACCTGATACAAACGAATTTGACAAAAAACCAAAACTCATAAGTCAGAAAAACGGTGTTTATAATTTCGAGAGTTTTGATATCCAAAAAATTGGTCGTTGGCAAATCATGACAAAGATCACTACCGCCGATCAACTTATCTCTTTTTCAAAAAACGAGGTCAATGCTACAAAATAAGAAGTTGGAAATCTATCCAACTTCAAGGGCAATCAGAGAACGTTTATATGCCTCATTACAAACCAATGCCCTACTTCCAAAAACCATAACTATCGGAGAGTTTCAAAAAAAAGCTTTACTTGTTCCCGATCGGGTATTTGTCGATGAAGATACCAAAGTATTGCTTTTGCAAGAAGCCAGTGATTTTACAAACTTCAAAGCTCTGAATATCAACAGAGATTTTTTTGCATTTTTAAAAAACAGTAAATATATCTTCTCCTTCTTTGAAGAGTTGGCAGTTGAGATGGTAGAGCTAGAAACACTAAAAAGTTTCGATACTTATGCTGACTATCATGAACATCTAGAGATACTAGAAACACTGCACCAAGCGTACCTCAAAAAACTTGATAAACACAACTATGTCGATAAGATGACCTTGCCAAAATATTATCAAATCAATGAAAATTATATACATACTTTTGATGAGATCATTTTACACTTAGAAGGATATCTAAGCCGATTTGAATTAAATCTCTTTATAGAAATCGCAAAACATACACACTTTAGCATAGAGATAAAAACAAATCAGTTTAACCAAAAAATGATAGATACATTTAACTCTCTTGGCTTTGCTTTGGAAAAAGATCATAACTATACACTTGATCTTAGTAATATAGCGATCTTAGAGAAAAAACCGCTCATCTTACCTACTGCACATTATGAGATTGCAAACTTTGAAAACAAAATAGAACAGATAGCCTTTATCAAAAAAAAAGTTTTTGATTTTATAGAACAAGGCATCTTACCCGAAGAGATCATCATCATACTACCCAATCCTAGTACCGCTAAAATGCTTGATTTGTTTGATGAAGAAAACAACTTTAACTTCGCCATGGGATTTGACTATAGCGAGTCACATATCTACAAAAAACTTTGGGCAGTCTATGAGTACTATATAGAAAAATCATACGAAAATATTTACCGCGTACAAAACATAAAGCTGGACCTTAAATCCTTACAAGAGCTTCAAAAATCATGGGGGAAAAGGCTCACTCAAGAAGAGATTCTTTCCATGTTTTCAACACTGATTGAGAAAGATGAAAGCGATGCATATGGTATATATGATACAGAATTGAAACTTTTTTCTAAACTATTGCCCACCCTATCACACTACCCTTTTCACAAAGTATTGCATCTCTTTTTAAACCGATTGGCAAAACAACGCATCGATGATAGTAGAGGTGGAAAGATTACCGTGTTAGAGATACTAGAAACAAGAGCGATTCAAAAAGAAGCAGTCATTGTAATCGATTTCAATGAAGGCACACTGCCAAGCAGTAGCAAAAAAGATCTCTTTTTATCGACTGCTATACGCACCCAATGCAAACTCCCCACCCCAATAGACAGAGAAAACCTGCAAAAATATTACTATAAAAGTATCTTTGACAGTGCCAAAGAAGTTGCAATCGCTTACATACAAGATGAACAAAATCAACCCTCTCGTTTTTTAGATGAACTTGATTTAACCAATAAGCACACCCATTTTCCAAATCTAAAATCTATATTACTCCCTTTTTACACACCAAAAGAACACTATATGCGTGATGATCTTATTCTCAAATACGATTTTACACAGACAAAGATATCTGCCACAAAACTCAAAACATTTCTTGATTGTAAACGAAAATTTTATTTTAAATATATACAAGAGTTGTCGGAATTTGAGATACCCAAAGAGCAAAATAGCGAACGCCTTATAGGCACACTCATACACACAGCACTCAAAAATATCTATACCCAAAACAATACTTTTATAGAAGTTGATACACTGCTTATCGCACTGCAAAGAGAGTTATATCTCTTAAGTGAAAACGATTTACACTTGCGTTTTTTGATAGATATCTGGCTTGAAAAATTAAAACCATTTATCAAACTTGAGATAGAGCGATTTAAAGAAGGATTTAGCGTATATACAGTTGAAAAACAATTTACCACAAAATATGATAACTTCATGTTAAATGGAACTATCGATCGCATCGATCTTAAAGATTCGCAATACTTTATCTTAGACTACAAAACAGGAAAGATTCCCAAAATAACCGCAAAATCTTTGGAAAACACAACCGACTTTCAACTCCAGTTTTATTATCTACTGACACAACAGTTAGGTGATGTGGCTGATGCATTTTATTATGATCTTAACAGTGGGGGGCTTGTTGATGAAAATTTGTTTGACGAAAAGCTTTTACTTTTGGAAGAGCATTTTAAAAGTTTACATACAAAAGAGTATAACTTTACGATGACTGATGAGCGTAAAAAATGCCTCTACTGCCCCTATACACAAATCTGCAACAGGGTGATGTGATGCCTTTTTACCAATCTTTAGCCTATGAAGCAAGTGCCGGTAGTGGAAAAACGTTTGCTTTGGTGATCCGTTATATCTCACTTTTATATCTTGGTGCAAAACCAAATACCATCCTAGCACTCACCTTTACCAACAAAGCTGCAAATGAGATGAAGGTACGTATATCCACAGTACTCAAAGAGTTGCACCTACCCAAACGAAATGCCGAACTTGAAGAAATCTGTAATACGATTTCACTCACTAAAGAGGAAGTGTTGCAACAAAGAGAAGCGATCTATCAAGACTATTTGACAAGTGAACTCAAAATCTCTACCATCGATAAGTTTTTTGCACAAATTCTCAGACTTTTTGCCAGTCACCTCGGCTTCATGCCTGATTTTCAGATAGAAGAGTTAGAAGATGAAACAAAGTTTATCAATAGATTTTTAACCAACGTCAAAACCCAAAATGCTTATAAATCCCTTGTACTCTTTTCAGCAAGAGAAAGTAAACGGCTAAGTGATATATTTCGATTTTTAGAAAACATGTATACAAAAGATTCGGAACTGGCAAATATCACCATAGACACACAAGTGAAAACCCCATCTGAGAAAGAGATCTTTGCCCTTGTAGCAAACCTAAAAATGCTTTTTGAGGATCACTGCCCTAAACTTTCTCCAAGAGCGAAAAAAACACTTGATGTTAAAGATATCAACGACTTACTATCAAAAAGTTGGCTCTGTAAAAACTCCTTTGAATACTGGGACTATAAAAAATGTTATCTACCACAGATGGATACACTGCTAGAAGAGATTAAAATCAAACTGGCACTCTATTTTGTACAAAAAGATGACTTTTTACTGGCAAAATATTTTACACTCTATCAACTCTACAAGATAAGTATACGCCATGAAAACATCGCAACCAATACACTAGGTTTCAATGACATCACAAATGCACTCTATGAACTACTGCATGAAAAAATCGAAAGTGATTTTCTCTATTTTAGACTAGATAGCAAGATAGAACACCTGCTTATCGATGAATTTCAAGATACAAATATCGTGCAATTTAAGATCTTGTATCCGATCATAGAAGAAATTCATGCGGGTATCGGTACAAGAGAATTAAAGACATTTTTCTATGTGGGAGATATCAAACAATCCATCTACCGTTTCCGCGGTGGAGCAAAAGAGCTGTTTCACTTTGTACAAAAACATTTTGATGTAACACTCAAAAAACTAGATACCAACTATCGAAGCAGTTGCAATATCGTTACATTTGTCAATGAAACGTTTCAAGATGTGATCAAAGGATACACGCCACAAAAGTGTTTTAACCGTGAAGATAATGGTTATGTAAAAGTTAGTGTTTGTGATGATTTGGTACAAAATATCATTGATGAAACATTGACACTTTTGGAAAAAGGAATTGTTGTCGATGATATTGCCATACTCACCTACACCAACGGTGATGCTTTTTTAATCGAAGAAGCACTTTTACAAAAAGATGAAACCCTTAAAATCACGACACAAACTACACAAAAGCTGATCCACACACCCATGGTTTCTGCAATCATAGAACTACTAAAATATATCTATTTTGGTGAAAATGTCTGCAAAGCAAACTTTTTAGCAACAATAGGTTTAGCATGGGATAAAGAGGTTGATTTGCAACAGTTTAAAAGATACACTCCCCTGCCCCAGCTGATCAAACAAATCATCTTAGCATTTGATATTTCCGGAGATGATAGTAACGTGCTAAAACTACTAGAGATCGCCACTGGATATAAAGATATCGAAGCATTTTTATTTGCCAGTGAAGCGTTAAACATCGACTCGCCTTCTAAAAAAAGTGAAGGTATCAAAATCCTCACCGTTCATAAATCCAAAGGACTGGAGTTTGAGCATATCATCATAGCCGACAGATTTAAGAAAAAGTCCGCTGATAGATCAACACTCATCTTCTCTTACGATGATATCGCATTGACAGATATATATATACGAACATCCAAAAGAGATTGCGTCGATCAAAGCTACCATAATGCACTCGAAAAAGAGAAACAACTCTCCTTTGAAGATGAATTAAACGTCCTATATGTAGCTTTTACAAGAGCGAAAGAATCTTTAATCATATGTCAAAAAGAAAAAGATTCAGCCTTTGCGCCCTTAAGACTAGAAGCTTACGAAAAAGGTTCTCTATCGATCAATCATGCACAACAAATTGATACAAAAACACCTGAACTTTTATACCAAAAACATCGTCTGGGATTGCAAGAACAAAAAACAAAATCAAAGTCAGATCATGAACTAAATATATACGCCATAAACTTTGGAATCGCGATGCACTATATGCTTGAAATTTTAGATAACTTTGATCCCAAAAACTTACAAACAGCCTACTGGTCGATGAAAAACCGTTATGAGATGCAGTTGAGGGATGGTGACTGTGAAAAGATTTTTGCACGGGTTGAGCAACTTTTAAAACATAACGAATTTCAAACACTCTGCCAAGGAACAGTAACCAAAGAACAGCCTATCACCTATAAAAAAGAGATAAAACAGATCGATTTGCTTATACAAAAAGAAGATTATTTTATCGTTATTGACTACAAAAGTTCAGATGAGATACGAAGTGAACACAAAACACAAGTACGCCACTATAAAGAAGCAATCAAAGAGATTGTCAATATGCCAGTACTTGCTTATCTGTGCTATCTCAGAGAAAATGAAATCTTACTCTATCAAGTTAGCTAATTCATACCAACAAAGTTATACCAAAAAAGCGTTATAATATCTTTATGTTAAAAGATATCTCAAAAAAACTTACCATGAAAAAGACTTTTTTTGTCACACAACTAGAAGGCTTTTTCAATGCTATATCTCACGAATACCAAGAATTAATCCATCAAAAAGAGATCGAAAATGCAGCATTGCAAGAAAAGATGACAGAATTAGAAAAAGATGTCAAAAACCTTGTTGAAATCAAAAACAGACTCTTAAAAGAAGTCAGCATTGAAAAAGAACATGTTAATACACTACAAAATGAACTAAAAACACTACAAAACAACAATAAATCAGATTTTCAACATAAACTTATAGTAGAAAATCAAGAGCTTAAAAAAAAGATTGACACAAAAGAGCAAAATGAGAGTCAAGCTGCAACGATCAAATCCTTGCAAGAGCAAATCAAAAAATTGCAACAAATCATCTCAAAAGGATCTTCGTATAAAAATACCCTACAAGATCAAAATCAAGAGGCACTTATTGAGGAGATTAGTAAGAGTCTTAAAAAATAATATTCCAAAATGAAATATTATTTGCCTACCTATAGGAAAGTATGATAATCTATACCAAAACAGATAAAAGGATAAACAATTATGGATGATAACAAACGTAAAGCACTAGATTTAACCATCAAACAGATAGACAAAGCATTTGGTAAAGGGGCGATTGTACGTCTTGGTGACAAAGAGATAGAACCTATTGATTCAATCAGTACAGGT
>JALULO010000060.1 GCA_027056215.1 Campylobacterales bacterium
AACTTGTTTTATATAGTATCTATTATCGTATATTTTTTATCAATATTATAAACGTTGCCAAAGTTCTGGCATCATTTGAAGAATTTTTCGGTATTGAGATGAACTGGGGTAAATTAGAAAGAAAGGGAAAAATTTAATGCATATTGATTTTTTGACTCTCATGGCATATCTGATAGTTTTTATTACCATAATAACAATGGTTTTTGGCATCATCGCGTATTATGTATACAAAATGCGTGAAAGAAAACGTTCAAAAAAAATGGATATCCAGTCAAAAGATTTATTGTTGAGATGTAATGATGAGAGAAAAAAATACCTTTTCTTTGAACACAAGGAGATTATTATATGAGTACAGTAGTGATGATGCAAAAGAGCAAAGATACTTATGGAAATAAATTGATTTTATCGATACTGATATTATTTGCATTGATGCTTATGATAATGTATAAAATTCAAGCCAAACAACCAGTAATACCAGATCATAGTTTTATTGTTTCCTCACCGGCGAAAACAACAATTTATCTTTTAAAATCAAAAGCATCCGCACTTTTTTATGTTAAAAATGGAATCAGTACAGAAGAATATACCCAAAAAATAAAAAGATTTTCTACCTTTTTAGAATCTATGCATTATGATGTTAAATCTATAGATGAAAACAAATTAGATACCCTTCCTCCAGATGCTTTACTATTTCTTGTAGATGCACCTGCATTACATCAAAAAAGTAAAACACAAATCAAAACATTTGTTAAAAAGGGTGGTAAGTTATTTTTCAATTTTACAAGTGGTTTTAGTGATGCAACAGGAAAATATCTTGGTGATACATTTGTACATCAATTAACAGGATTAAAACTAAGTAAACACACTGGTTTTGCTACATTTAAAGAGAACCATGGTTTATTTATGACACAAAAACTTCTTTCACCATTTTCAAAATATACCAAAGATGGCAAATTACTCAATATCATTTTATATGACAAAATACCATTTTTTATACCTACCGATAATCTTCAACCAGATATTTATGCGACAGCATATCCACAATCTACACCACCAATAGCCAAAAATTGGAAAAACAATCTCACCCATGATGAATCAGGTATCGCATGGCATGGTTATTACGGTAAAGGGAAATGGGTATATACCTCAATCCCGGCTTACTCTTTTTATGATATGCCTGAAGATGAAAAAGATGATTTTAAAAAGATCCTTGCTGGCATGATTGATTATCTTACCCATAAAATTATTACTCAAAAATATCCTTACATTGATCATGATAATTTGGTATTTATTTCAGAAGATACGGAATATAAATTTAAAAATTTTGAACGCTTTTCAGATTTGGCAAAAGAATTTAAAATCCCTGTTACGGCATTTATTGTTGCAGATTTAGCGCAAAAGAAAGAACACAAAGAGATGATGCAAAAAATTGCAAAAAATCCCTTTGTTGAATTTGCTTCACATAGTACGACCCATAAAAAAATCGTTGGTGAAAGTGAACCCTTTGTCATCAATGAAACAAGCCATTCAAAAGAGATACTAGACAAATATGCCTCAAAACCTATCCACGGTTTCAGACCACCTCGTGAAGAGTTAAATGCCTTGATGAAAAAGCATCTGGCATCTGGTGGATTTACCTATATCCTCGGTGCTAGTGAGCCGTTTTTATATCCAAAGTTTGATTTGCAAGAACCTTCACTTTTATATATACCACGCCATGGTACAGATGACTATAGTTATCTGGTCAATCTTGACTGGAGTCAACGTGAGATAGTTGATGAAATCATTAAAGAGACAAATTTTGTAACCAAACTTAATGGTATCTATACACTCAGCGTACACACCCACCTTTTTTCATATGGTACAAATATTAATATATTACGTAAATATTATGAATATTTGCAAAAAAATCCCAATTTTAATCCAGTAAATGGGAGTGAGATATATCAAAAGATTACTTTATCCAATCATTTGCACCAAACATCTAAAGTAATAGGCAATCAACTTATTATTACGATCACAAATGACAATGATCAAGATATCAAAAACCTTCATATCAAACTATTTAAACATCCCAAAAGTAAAATCACAGCAGGCAATGTTGATATAGAAACAGTACGTGTAAATGTTGACAATAAAAGAAGTGAAGTTCTAATAGATAAAATACCTGCTAAAAGTACTTTTAATATCTACTTAACACTTGATCATATTGAAGGATGATTTGGTATGCCTTTTATCATCGTTATCTTCTTAAATAGTATACTTTTGATAACAATACTAGAGGCAAAACCAAACTATCCGTTTCCAAGCCACCAAAATTATTATAACAGCATTTCAGTCTCTGAATTTTCACAAAAAACGGTTGATAATCATGTCAAAAAGTTTTATGATATATGGAAAAAAGATTTTTTAGTTAAAGAAGCAAAAACATATCGCATAGCCAGTGATAAAAAAGATAAACATCGCACGGTCTCTGAAGGACAAGGGTATGGCATGATGATTGTTGCTTATATGGCTGGATACGACAAAGATGCACAAGAGATTTTTGATGGCTTGTATCTTTTTGCCAAACAACATCCAAGTGCTTTACATAAGGAACTTATGACATGGCAAGTACCGGCTAAAAAAGGAGAGAGTGACAGTGCCTTTGACGGTGATGGGGATATTGCTTTTGCACTTTTATTAGCAGATAAACAGTGGGGTAGTCATGGCAAGATCAACTATAAAAAAGAGGCAAAGAGACGCATAGATGCGATCATGAAGTATACCATCGGCTCTAAAAGTTTTCTACCACTTTTGGGAGATTGGGTTGAAGAAGATGGTAAAAAATATAACCAATACACAACACGAAGTTCCGATTTTATGATAAGTCATTTTAAAACTTTTTACGCTTTTACAGAAGATAAACGTTGGATAAATGTAGTAAACGCTACACAAAAAGCACTCAAAGATATACAGACACTGCCTCAAAACAAAACTGCATTGGTGAGTGACTTTTTCTACTATGATCACAAGAAAAAACATTTTTTACCAACCAAACGAACCTTTTTAGAGAAAGAAGATAACAGTTACTATTATAATGCATGTAGAGTTCCATGGCGTATCGGCGTAGATGCCATGCTTAACAATGATCCAAAATCACGTCAAATCGTTCAAGATATGCTCTATTGGATCTATAAACGCACACAAACAAAAGCACAAAATATCAAATCAGGCTACAGACTTGACGGAAGTGTCATCGGTGATTATGCTACCACTGCATTCATAGCTCCTTTTGGAGTCGCTGCAAAGAGTGATCAAAATATGCAAAAATTTTTAGATGATATTTATACACGTATCTACAACAGACATGAGAACTATTATGAAGATAGTATCAATCTGCTTTGTTTATTAATCATATCAGAAAACTATTGGCAGCCAAAGTATTCAGCTAAAATGGAATCAAACTCAATCCAAAAGCCCTTTGGATAGCCCAAAGAGTGGCGATAATCTTGGCAAATGCTGAAAATTCATATAGCATAAATCGCCTATAAAATACTGTTTTTTCTAAGAGCCGTAGGGTGGGAGAATCCCACCAAATAGCATTTGAATGTTTTGTGTAGTCAGATATTTATAAAGGTGGGTTTCATCCGCCCACTTCAGGATTGTAAAATCTGGTCAATTCCTAAAAACATAGGTAAAGGTTCAATCTCTTTAAGTGTAACAAATCCAAGATTTTTATAGAAGTTGACAGCATCTTTTTCTGCCAATAGATAAATACCTGCACATCCAGCCAATTTTGATATCTGGATAGTTTTTAAAAAGCTATCTTTTAAAAGTCTTTGACCTATCCCTTTTCCTTGAAATCGTTTATCAACTCCAAGCATACTAAGTTTAATAACAGGTATAACCGGAGGAAATCCTGATGGTCTATTTTCCAATCCAAAACTTTCTCTTGCTATAGAAAAAGTATCTAAAGTATAAAATCCAATAAAATGCTCATCATCTTCTAAGTCTAATAAAACATAGGCTTGACTTAAATGTTTTTTTACACGCTTTTTCATAGATTTATAAACAAAACTATTTATCATATCATTGCCGCAGTCAAATGTTTTTATACCTTTATAGCTGATAGTTGGGTTATATTGAACTAGTCGAAATTTAGGCATCGAAACTTTCTAAGTTCATCAACTTTTGTAATGCTTCCTTCGGTTTTTTAGGAGTTTTGATAGTTTGTTGAAATTTATCCCACTCTTTACGAGAGAGTATTAGCAAATTATCTTCTTTAACAATCTCTTTTGCTCTTTGTGTTGCTGTTGAGATAAGAAAACTACTCAAATCCATACCCAAAGAGTGGGCAGCCTCTTGCAATAAAATCTTTATATCTTTAGAAGTTTTGAACTCTATACGAGTATCTTTTAACTCTTTTGCTACTGACATTATTATCCTTATACGGTTGGTGTACGGATATTGTATCATGATTTAAGTTAATTATTTGTATAATCAAAAAAATCATCAACTAGAGTTACCCTCAAAATGGAATCAAACTCAATCCAAAAGCCCTTTGGATAGCCCAAAGTGTGGCGATGATTGCAGCAAATGCCGAAAATCCATACAGCACAAATCGCTTATAAAATACCGTTTTTTCTAAGATAAACAGCACAGGTAACACAGCCGTAACGATCACCATCTGCCCTGCTTCTACACCAAGATTAAATCCAAATAGCATCGCTAAAAAATCTTTGCTATCTTTGATTAAAAGATCATGTAAAACATTTGCAAAACCAAATCCATGTATCAAACCAAAACCAAAAGCCATCATCCAAGTATGCTTTGTGATCATGGGATAGAGATTGTTGATAGCGGTAAAAAGTATTGAAAGGGCAATCGCCACCTCCACAAAACGGCTGTCAAGGACAACGATTTCACTAACACTTAACCCCAAAGTCAGTGAGTGTGCGATACTAAAACCAGTAACGATTTTAAGAACTTCTATAAATATCTCTTTAAAACTACCACGTGGATAAAAACGCTTATCTTTATAGATATAAACAGAAGGAATCAGCAACATGAGTAAAAAAAGTATATGATCATATCCCATCCAAATATGCCAAACACCTTCAATAAAAAAGTTTTTAAATGCTTGCCATAAAGAGTGATTTTCCAACTTTATAGTAACACTTTGTTTACGTGCACTGAGAATAATTGGTTTACTTTTTTGCTCTTTTAGTTTCACAAAGGCTTTTTGTGCTTTGTCTACGTCAAAGAAAAGATCATAGTTGATAGATATTTCATCTTTAGGAATAGGACATGAAAGGAAGAGATCGAGTTTGATATAGGATTGATGTACCCTCCTATAAACTTCAAAACTTTTTACTTGCTTTTGACACTGTTTGTTATCTGATAAAATATGGATATGAGGAAGTACCAGTTTTTCGATTTTCTCTTTGTGTGCCTTTAACTCTTTCCAAGAGATGATACCATTATCATTATCATCAAGTGACATAAACTTTTCCAGATTGTCAGACTCAAAATCAACCAATACGGATGGCGAAGAACCATTTAAATCAAACGTGATAAAGTTCTCTTTGAGTATATCAGCTTGCAAAAAAAGTGTAAAAATAAATAAAACTGAAAAATATCTTCTAATTATCATTACTTATAGTAACATTATATTTATTAAATTATTAACATGAAAAGCATAATTCGTATAACATTGTGTTATCATTATCAGATGGAATTTTTTACAACTCTAGAGTCAATACTCACAATAGCAGATCCCTATGAAAAGACAGCCTCATTTCACTCTTTTTATGATGCTTATCGACAAAATAAAATCACTTTTACGCATGATCATACCCCAGTCGTTTTCGATCATCCCTCTTACGAAGGTATTTGTACGATTGCCGATGCAACGACACTGCCCAAGCGTAGTTCTCTTTCCACGATCAGGGGTAAAGCCTATCTTGTACATAGCATCTTACATATAGAGTATTCAGCGATAGATCTGGCACTCGATCATGCGTACAGATTTGCACATATGCCAAAAGATTTTTATGATGACTGGCTTAAAGTTGCAGAAGATGAAATCAGACATTTTCTTATGTTAGATACCATTTTACAATCTTTGGGATATCACTATGGCAGTTTTCCTGTGCATCGTTTTTTATTTGACGTTTCACAAAGAAGCCTTGATCTGGTAACACGTATGGCTGTTGTGCCAAGATACCTTGAAGCATCTGGACTTGATTCAAGTCCTTTGGTGATTCAAAAACTACAACGCATAAAAGACCCGCAAAGTTTAGAGATCATCAAAGCATTGGAAGTGATTTTAAACGAAGAGGTAGATCATGTGAAAAAAGGTGACAGATGGTTTTTATGGGCTTGTCAAAAAGAGGGTATCAATCCAGAAAGCTATTTTGATATCGTTGAAAATATTTTACCCGGTGCAAAAAAGAAAAAAGCATTTGTCAATATCGCTGATCGCAAACGTGCAGGCTTTAGTTGCAAGGAACTCTCAATCATCAGTGACCAAGAGTGTTCTTAAGTTTTTCTATTCGTTGATTTGCAGTTTCTATCTGTTTTGATGTGATTTTTCCCTCTGCCAAGAGTGTTTTCATGATTGCTACGATTTGTGTTGCAGAGACGGGTTTCCCGATTTGATTGCCAAATAAAAGCATATCCACTCCGGCATTGATTGCCAAAGAGATACTCTCTTTAAGTGTGTAATTTTGTGTTATCGCTCCCATTTGCATATCATCACTGACTATCACACCATGATATCCCATACTTTTTCTAAGTAACTGTTGTAAAGTCTTTTGTGAAAGTGTCGCCGGATAATGTTGGTCTAAATGAGTGTTAAAGATATGGGCACTCATGATCATAGGAACTTTACCCATTTCAATAAGGTCTAAAAAAGGCTTTAACTCTTTTTCTTGCCAACTATGTGTTACATCTGTAAAGCCCTTATGCGAATCACCCGTGGAAGAGCCGTGTCCTGGAAAATGTTTGATCGCACAAAGCACATCTTCTTTTGCAAAAGCATCCAAAAAGATAGAAGCTTTATGCACAACGTGTGCAACATCTTTGCCAAAAGATCTTTGATAGTGGACGATCACCCTATTTTTGGGATTTATACTCAGATCAACAGAAGGTGCAAAGTTAAGATTAAATCCTAGTTCATGGGTTGTTTTTGCCATCTTTGTGTAAATCTTTTGTGTTCTATTATCATCCATCAAAGAGACTTTTTGAGCACTCGGAAATGGTTGGATAGATTTGATATGTGAAAGCCTATCAACAAAACCACCCTCTTGGTCGATACCGATCAAAAGCGTATCTGGATGGAGTTTTTGGAAATCAGATGTTAGTTTTTTAACTTGCTTTTTGGTTTTGAGGTTTTTTCCAAAAAGTAGAATACCTCCCAGAGCATTTTTTTGAATAAAAGTAGCAAGCTTTGCATCATCTGCTATTGACTCTCCTTGTATACCTATGATAATCATATTGGCACATTTATGCGTTATATCCGCGTACATGGAGATGACTGAAAAGAAAAGTAAAACAACTATTGGCATAACTGATTATACACAGTTTATACACAAATATCAAAAATCTTAAAGGATATCTCTAATACAAAACCAAAAGATCAACCGGATTTACAAAACTATAAAGATTTGTAAAAGTCGATTCACCCGATAGTATCGAGAGTGCAACAGCACCAAATGCCAGTGTTATAAAAAAAGCTCTTTTATATTTCATCTTTTTGCTCCATTTAGGAAGTATTCTAAAAACCATATCGGCACAAATGACAATATCTTTAATATAATGCTATAATAACCTTATGATAACGAAGGAGGATACCTATGTATAAATATATTCTATTATTTGTTATGGTTATATTGACGCAAGCGCTTATTGGGGATGATTTTTCAGATCTCAATCCTCCCTTAACACAAAAGATGAAACAACATCTCAAACATGCAAAAGTCTGTAAAGAGCCCGCAACCGCTGAAGAAAAATTTGACAAGACCTTTCGTTATGGCTGTTTTTGCGGTGAAAACTATCCTGATATCAAAGATCCTTCTTTAAAACCACCAGAATATTTAACTTATTCAAAACGAAAAGACCTTATTGCTAGGTATTATAGTATCAAACCGTACGATACCATCGATGCAGCTTGTATGCAGCATGATATATGTTATATCTATAACGGTAAGGATTCACAAGAATGTAATGATGCTTTTTATAATCGTCTTAAAAAGATACGTGATGCTTATGAAAAAACACCTGATGGAGAAAAACCAGGAACAAAAGCTTGGAGATGTAAAGTTCTTGCATCAGATATGGGAGCGATCTTTAAAACAATCTTTACCGCTGGTGACGATATCTCAGTCTCACGTTTTAGTATCTTTGCGATGATCACACCTTTTACACTTGCCAATAAAATCATCCAAAAAGGAGCACTTTCTATGAGTGAACGATCTGGTTATCCGCTTGTATTTGAACGATGTACTATAAGCACAAAAACAGACAAATAAGCATATAGATGGTACAAAAATTGCTAGTTTTTTTCATACACGAACTATTTAGAAATTTTGAGTATAATCTCGTAAAAATATAGGGAGAAACAGATGAAAAACACTATGTTAGTGCTACTATTACTAGTATCATCGCTTTTTGGCGGCTTTCAAAAGATGGATATTTTAAGTCCAGATGATGCTTTTAGTGTTCATGCACAACAAAAAAAGGATCAAATTGAAACGACGATCAAACTAGGCGATAAAATCTATGTATATGATAAATACCTTAAATACCATATCATCAAACCCAAAAAAGTGAATCTTGACAAAGATATCAAACGCCCAAAACCTGAAGAGTTTCATGACTTCATCGTACACAGAGGAGGTGATATCGATGTTAACATCCCACTTTCGCTCATCAAAGAAAAAGTAGGTGATGGTGCTTTTACACTGCAAATAGATTATCAAGGATGCTCAGAGAAAGGTCTTTGTTATCAACCTATGCATAAAACATTTGACTTCACAACCAAAAGTGCAAGTAAATCTCAAACTGCACAAAAAGTTTCAGAACCTAAACAAACTATAGCAAGTACTAAAACAGATGATATATCTGAAGAAGATCGCATCGTAAATGCGCTTAAAGGTGGTTCACTTTTGACTATATTGTCTCTGTTTTTTGGATTTGGACTTTTACTCTCTTTGACACCATGTATCTTTCCGATGATCCCTATCCTCTCTTCTATCATCGTATCACAATCAGGTGAGGGTAAGCAGATGAGTGTTTCAAGAGGACTTTTTCTCTCATTTATCTATGTAATCTCTATGGCTGTTGCCTATACGATCGCAGGAGTACTAGCTGGTGTTTTTGGTGCAAATATCCAAACAGCATTGCAAAATCCTTGGGTTTTATCTACTTTTGCACTTCTTTTTATTGCATTGGCATTTTCTATGTTTGGATATTATGAGATTCAGCTACCACAAGCACTACAAAGTAAAATCACCAAAACATCTGATTCAGCAAAAGGAAAAGGTGGTTTGATGGGTGTTGCGATTATGGGATTTTTATCTGCATTGATTGTAGGGCCTTGTGTCGCACCTGCTCTTGCTGGGGCACTTGTCTATATAGGTCAAACCGGTGATGCACTACTTGGCGGAGCTGCACTTTTTGTTATGAGTCTTGGTATGGGTGTTCCACTTTTGATCGTGGGTGCTGGTGCTGGTAAGTTTATGCCACGCCCTGGTGGTTGGATGACACTGGTATCACAGATCTTTGGTGTTGTGATGCTCGGTGTTGCTATTTGGATGTTAGAGCGTATCATTCCACCGGCATTGACACTATTTCTTTGGGGACTTCTCTTTACAGGCAGTGCAATCTACATCGGTGCACTCGAACCTTTTAAAGAAGGTATCGCAAATGAGAAAAAACTGATCAAAGTATTTGGCATTGTCTTGCTTATCGTTGGTATCCTTGAAATCATCGGTGCTTTCACAGGTGCAAATGATCCACTCAAACCTTTGGAAAAACTTACATCCACAGCAACGAAAACAACACACAATGCGCAGACACAGTCAACAGAGTTTACAATCATCAAAAATATTGCCCAACTTGAAAATGCTATACAAAAAAGTAAAAAACCTGTGATGTTAGACTTCAGTGCTGACTGGTGCGCGGCATGTAAAGAACTCGAACACAATACTTTTTCAGATGCAAATATCAAAGCACTGATGGCAAAGTTTACCCTACTTCGTGCGGATGTTACAAAAAACTCTCCTGAAGATAAAGCCCTTTTGAAAAAGTTTAATCTTTTTGGTCCACCTGCACTTATCTTTTATGATACAAATGGCAAAATGCTACATAAGTTTAAAACCATTGGCTATAAACCGCCAGAAGTTTTTAAACCTATCTTAGAAAAAGTATTAGGGAGATAAATGTTACTAACGATTGGAATCATATTTTTTTTATATGTTTTAACAAAAGTTTATATATCAACGATGGAGATAGGATTCATCGCAAAAGCGAAACAAGATCCGGCTGTGATACTAGAGCCTTCAAATTATATAAAAGCGGCTAACTATAAAATAGCAAGCGAGCGCATGACGATGCTTTCCACATTGGTTGAATATGTTGTTTTCATGTTTTGGATCGGTTTTGGTTTAAAATGGCTCGAAAATGTTATCCAAATGCAAGATCAAACACTTAGATCGGTTGTCTATGTTTTAGCCTTTATCGTGATCGGTTATCTTTTTTCACTTCCTTTTGATCTATACAAAACATTTGTGTTAGATAAAAAATTTGGTTTTTCAAATATGACAGCCAAACTCTATATCATCGATACACTCAAATCTATGGCAATGACAATCGTCTTTGGGGGAGCAGTGATCTGGGGAATCGTCAAAATCATGCAAAGTGTAGATAATTGGTGGTTATGGGGATTTGTATTTGTTTTTGCCATCATCCTTGTCATCAACATGATTTACCCTACTCTCATCGCACCAATCTTCAATAAGTTTTCACCACTACAAGATGATGATTTAAACGAAGCAATCCAAAAACTTTTAAAAACAGTTGGCTTAAAAAGTGATGGTGTTTTTACTATCGATGCGAGTAAAAGAGATAACAGACTAAATGCCTATTTTGGAGGTTTGGGAAAATCCAAACGTGTTGTACTTTTTGATACTTTGATCCAGAAGTTAAATAAACCAGAGCTTCTTGCTGTTTTAGGGCACGAACTCGGGCACTACAAACACAAAGATATCTTTAAAAATATCATCATGATGGGACTTTTGATGTTTATGATTTTTTATATATTTGGACATTTACCAGATGCGCTCTTTAGTGCTGTGGGCATCGCAAAAACACCGCATAGTATCATCGCTATGATCTTGATCTTTGCCCCTATCGTATCTTTCTTTTTCATGCCGCTATTTGGTATGGTGAGTCGATCAAATGAATTTGGTGCAGATGAATTTGGAGCTAAAAGCCAAGATGCTGTATCACTAGCAAATGCCTTGCAAAAACTGGCAAATGAAAATAAGAGTTTTCCGAAATCACATCCACTCTATATCTTCTTTTACTACACCCACCCACCACTTGTAGAAAGACTCAAACGCTTAGGCATGAAGGTAGATGGATAACATCACAATCAAAGATGCACATAAAAAAGCATCTTTGATTTTAAACAATCCCAAAGAAGCCACTATCTTACTGGCACATCACTTGCAAAAAGATCGTCTCTATCTTTTAACACACGAACATGAGATACTTCAAGATGCTGATACGTACTTTAATCTCATAGCACGACGTAAAGCCCATGAGCCTGTTGAATATATCACAAAACGTGTCTCTTTTTACGATACCGAGTTTTTTATCAAAGAAGGCGCTTTGATTCCAAGACCTGAGACTGAACTGCTTATCGATAAAGCAAAAGAGGTGATAACAGAAGAAAAAAGAGTATTACATATCGCTGAGATAGGTACAGGAAGTGGTATCATCGCTGTGATGCTGGCACGCTTGTTTAAAGATATCACACTCACAGCAACCGATATTTCCCAAGAGGCTCTTACTATCGCTATAAAAAATGCTAAAAAATTTGCTGTACACGATCGCATCAACTTTGTACAAACATCCTATCTTGACGGAATTTATGAAAAATTTGATATCATCATCTCAAATCCACCCTATATACAAGATGGTATGAGATTAGAAAAACCACTCTCTTTTGAACCGCAAAATGCACTTTACGGTGGCGTGAGCGGTGATGAGATGTTAAAAGAGATTATTGATATTTCTATCCAAAGAGAGGTTTGGTATCTCTTGTGTGAAATGGGTTATGACCAAAAAAAGCCATTGGATGACTATATGCGTTTAAAACAAATCACAAATATAGCATTTTATCAAGACTACAGTGGTTTTGACAGAGGTTTTGTTGCAAAGATAAAGGAGTAAGCTATCAGTAAAAAAGATATCATCATCTTTAAAGATGTACATAAATCATTTGGTACAAAAGAGGTCTTAAAAGGACTTGATTTTACGATAAAAGATGGTACGATCTGTGTTGTAATGGGACCCTCAGGTACTGGAAAATCAACAGTTATCAAACATATCGTAGGTCTTTTAAAACCAACATCAGGTGAAGTGATTGTAGAGGGTGTACATATAGAAAACACCTCTGATGAAGAACTTTTAGAGATTCGTAAAAAAATCGGATTTGCATTTCAATTTGGCGCACTTTTTGATAGTATGAGTATATATGGAAATATCGCTTTTCCACTGCAAGAACATACGAAACTTGATAAAATTGAGATTGAAAGAAGAGTCAAAGAAGCAATCACTATGGTTGGTCTAAACCCAGAAGAAGTACTCCATCTTTTCCCACATGAACTAAGTGGCGGTATGCAAAAAAGAGCTGCAATCGCTAGAACCATCATCCTTAAACCAGATATCATCCTTTATGATGAACCCACATCAGGACTTGATCCGATTGCTAGTGATTTGATTTCAAGATTGATCGTTAAACTTCAACGTGAATTAGGAACGACCTCTGTCGTGATCTCACATGATATAAAAGAGAGTTTTAAGATAGCAGATCAAATGATCATGCTCTATGATGGGAAAGTACTCGCCGATGCAGATCCGGAGTTTTTCAAAACAACTCCAAATCCACTTATCAGGCAATTTATAGATGGCATCAGTGAACTTACGGTTTAGTTACGCTTCACACTTTTCAAGTTTTTCTTCTACCCTATTCATAAATGCTTCAGGAGTATCTTTATCTTCATGTTTTGTGATAGCATACTCTAATTTTACATGCATGTTAACAAAACTTTTTGCTTCTGAAATACTTTTGATTAAATGGGCTATTTTTTCAGCCGACTCAAGACTACACTCAGGTAGTAAAATCATAAAAGAGTTTTCATTCCAGTGAGCAAGGACATCATGTTCTCTGATTTCATAATTAACACTTTCAAATAATTTATCTGTTGCCTCTTTTACAAAAAAAGGATCATCTTTTTCCCATAACATTTTAAATAAAACAACTGAAAGCTCTTTTTCATTGTTTCTATCATTGTGAATATCAGAATTCGCAAATGCGGTTAATTTTTCTTTTGTATATTTCGCTAAAAAATCATCAAACGAGACTTGATCTCTAAGTTTTGGTGATCTTAAAAAAGCTTTTACAAAAAACATTTTTTTTCCAACCATTGGTATTACCTGCCTTTAATTTTTCTACAGTACTTC
>JALULO010000061.1 GCA_027056215.1 Campylobacterales bacterium
GTTTATCTCTTTCCATGGTCATTTCAAGATCGGAACTGCTTGTACTTAGATGTCCGTCACGGCTGTGCTCTTCGACATCGTCGTAGGTGTTGTTGACTTTGACTTCCAGAATTGTTGGAGCAGAACGAAATGATTTATTTATTTTGCTATATACAGTTATTTGCGTTTCGCTATTATCACAAGCAGTAAATAAAAGAGAAATAAAAATCAAATAAATGAGTTTTGTATTAAACATAAGTAGTTCCTGAAAAATTATTTATAAATAATTCTATATCAGTTTATTTAATAATAAATTAAACATTAAATATATTTAATTTAGTTATTGAGAACTTCTTGTTTGTTACAGATTGATACACCGTAGACTCTATTTCTCATAGTTGTGTATATTTAAGGTACATAAGCAGACTCCATTCCTACGAAGTCTACTTAATCGTGACTAGTTACAGCCACATCCTCCACCTTGATGATTATCATCACTATTTGAAGGTGCGCCACCTGTAGAACAAGCACTTACACCTGGAGGTGTTGTTGGCTGAATTGCTTCATTGTCTACCCCACCCTCTTCATTGATTTTTTCTATCTCTTGCCAGAGTTTAGTCGCTGCTTGCTGATATCGCTTGGCTGTTTCAGTATCTGGTTGATGGAAGACAACTGGTTTTCCTGTATCACCACCTTCTCTTACAGCTGGTTCGATTGGCACTTCACTAAGAACTTGTGTTTTAAACTGTTCGGCAAGTGGAGCTGTTGTACCTTTACCAAAGATATCATACTCAGTACCACTGTCCGGACAGATAAAACCACTCATGTTTTCAACGATCCCTGCAATCGGAATATGCAGTTTTTCAAACATATCAAGGCTTCTTGTCGTATCATCTAGTGCCACCTTTTGTGGTGTTGTCACACAAATACCTGCTGTTACCGGTACGCTTTGAGCCAATGTCAACTGTGCATCACCTGTTCCTGGTGGCATATCAATCACAAGTACATCTAACTCACTCCACAAGATATCTTGAAGCAGTTGTTGGATCGCTTTCATGATCATCGCACCTCTCCATATCAGAGACTGTCCCTCTTCCATCAGTGAGCCCATAGACATCACTTCTACACCATGGCTTAGGATTGGTTTGACTTTATTACCAACGATCTGGGGTTGTTGTCCTTCAACACCCATCATACGAGGGATATTTGGTCCATAGATATCAGCGTCCAATAGCCCTACTTTTTTACCTTGCATTGCAAGTGCGATTGCAAGATTAACTGTTGTGGTTGATTTGCCAACACCACCTTTTCCAGAACTAACCATCACAAAATTTTTCACTTGCGGTGCAATATTTTTACCTTGTGAACTCGATTGTTTTGGCATTTTAGGTTTGGTAATCACAACATCTATCTTTGTCGCACCAAGCAGTTGCAATTTTCTCGTGATATCATCACGTAACTGTTGCTCAACCTCCGGTGCAGAAGATGAAATATCTATTTCAACATAAACATTTTCATCTGTGATATCTATATCTTTCACAAATTGAAAATCTACGATACTTTTTGTAAATCCCGGGTACATGACCTCTTTTAGTTTGTCTTCTACTGCGTCTTTTGTAATCGCCATATTATTTATATCCTTACTATTTTAGTTTTTATCTGATTTTATAAACTGTGTTCAGCCACTATCTCTTGCGTGATTTTATAGGAACAAAACTTTGGTCCACACATAGAACAAAATTCTGCTTCTTTAAAAACATCTTGAGGCAGTGTCTCATCGTGATACTCTTTTGCACGTTCAGGATCAAGACAAAGTTCAAACTGTTTATTCCAGTCAAATCCATATCTCGCATCACTCATCTCATCATCAACTTTCATCGCATCTTTTCGCCCTCTTGCAATATCTGCTGCATGTGCTGCGATTTTATAAGCGATGATACCATTTCTTACATCTTCTGCATTTGGAAGTCCAAGATGCTCTTTTGGTGTCACATAACAAAGCATACTCGCCCCATGCCATCCACCGATAGCCGCACCGATTGCCGAAGAGATATGATCATAACCCGCCGCGATATCTGTAACCAATGGTCCTAAGATATAAAACGGTGCTTCATGACAATACTCTTGCTCTAACTTCATGTTACGCTCGATCTGATTCATAGGCACATGTCCTGGTCCCTCGATCATCACCTGTACATCTTTTTCCCAAGCACGTAGTGTTAACTCACCCAAAATCTTGAGCTCATTTAACTGTGCTGCATCACTGGCATCATATAAACATCCTGGTCTAAGACTGTCACCAAGAGAGAGTGAAACATCATACTTACGACAAATATCTAAAATCTCATCATAGGCAGTATAAAATGGATTCTCTTTATGATAGTGCATCATCCAAGCCGCCATAAGTGAACCACCCCGACTAACAATCCCCATCTTTCGTTTTGCAACATGCGGCATAAACTCTAGTAAAAAACCTGCATGAATCGTAAAATAACTCACACCCTGTTGTGCTTGACGCTCTAATACTTCAAGCATCTTTTCAATCGTCAAATCTTCTATCTTATTGTTTACATCATGAAGAATTTGATAAATAGGCACAGTACCAATAGGTATAGAAGCATTAGCAATCACTTCTTTACGAATCTCATCCAAATCACCACCGGTGGAAAGATCCATCAAAGTATCAGCCCCATACTGTTCTGACACTTTTAACTTTTCAACTTCTTGTGCCGGATCAGACGCTAAGGCAGATGAACCGATATTTGAATTTATCTTACACTTTGCAGCTATACCAATTGCCATAGGTTTAAGATTGGTATGGTTGATATTTGCAGGAATAATCATCCGTCCTCTTGCCACTTCACTTCTAATGAGTTGGGCAGAAAGATTTTCAATCTGGGCGATATAATACATCTCTTCAGTGATAATGCCACGCTTCGCATAATGCATCTGCGTACGCACTTCATCTTTTTCTCGGGTTTTTACCCATTCTTTTCTCATACGTTTCCCCTCTATAATTGAGTGATCATATTCTACAACAATAAAGATAATGAATTCTATATTAGGAAAAAAAAAGGTTTTTTAGTGTATACTTTAGTAACACTTTAAATAAAAAGGACAGTTTTTGACTGATTTAACCGTTGTTATCCTCTCGGCAGGTAATTCAACCCGTTTCGGTACTGTTTGCAAGAAGCAATGGTTACGCATTGGATCAAAGCCATTGTGGCAATTTGTAGCAGATAGACTCTCTAAAGCACTGCATGTTAAAGATGTTATTATCACTGCACATCCAGATGAGATCAGCTATATGCAAAAACACGGCGACTATACCATAGTAGAGGGTGGATCGAGTAGACAAGATTCTTTAAAAAAAGCCATAGAACAAGTAGATACACCCTATGTCTTAGTAACAGATGTTGCACGTGCATGCATACCGCATGAGATGTTAGAGAGAATAATCCAGGCAAAAGATAAAGCAGATATCATAGTACCTTATTTAGCAGTTAACGATACGGTTGTCTATCAAAATCAAACAATTAATAGAGATGACGTTAAGTTAATTCAAACACCACAGTTATCCAAAACCAATATACTCAAAAAAGCACTAGAGCAGCAAACACTCTACACAGACGATAGCAGTGCCATAAAATCAATAGGTGGTACTGTCTTTTATGAAAAAGGTTCAATAAAAGCTAAAAAAATTACAGTATTTGACGATGTACTGACGTTAACGTGTTTAAAAGCACCCTCAAAACAAACCTTTACCGGTACAGGATTTGATGTACATCAATTCTGTAGCGACAAAGAGATGTTTTTAGGTGCTATCCAAATCGATTCTGATCTTGGCTTTAAAGCCCACTCAGATGGGGATGTTGCTTTACACGCACTGATCGATGCACTTTTAGGAGCAATCGGTGGTGGTGATATTGGGGAATTGTATCCTGATACAGATATGAAGAACAAAGATATTGATTCAAAAGTGATGCTTTTAGAAGTTGTCACTTTTATCAAACAAGTAGGTTTTGAGATCAATAACATCGATATCACTATTATGGCTCAAAAGCCAAAGATATCGCCTTATAAAGAGCAAATGCGTCGTGCTATAGCCAACATAGTACAGATAGAACCTATTTTTGTCAATATCAAAGCAACAACAACTGAGAAACTTGGATTTGTTGGAAGAAAAGAAGGTGTTGCAGTGCAAGCTGTGGTAACATTACAATATTATAACTGGAAGAGAATATGAAGATTTTAATCGTCGAAAATGAGATTTATTTAGCACAAAGTATATCAACTAAATTAACAGAACTTGGACATTTATGTGAAAGTGCTCCAACAATCAAAGATGCGATCAAAGATGAAGAGTTTGATGCTGTACTACTCTCTACAAATACTGCTGGACAAAATTTTTATCCAGTCATTGAGCATTATAAACACGCTATTATCATCCTCATGGTCTCTTATGTGAGTAATGATACTGTTTCAAGTCCACTAAAATCCGGTGCGAATGATTATATTCTTAAACCATTCATGATCGAAGAACTTGTGCGTAAACTCAATCATTTGCAAGATTATATCAGTTTCAAAAAAGAGAATCAAACATACAGAAGTTATATCGATCACCTCTTGAAAAAAACACCAAATCATGAGATAACAAATAAGACAAAACTACCCATACTACTCAAAGTAAATTATCAGAAAAATGCAGATGCTATGGTTTTCAACTATACTAAAAAATTTAATGAATCTTTTACATTTATCTCACTTGATGATGCAGATGCTCTCTCCCAACTCAAAAAGATCCATGAAAGTGAACTGGTATACCTTATCAACTTTCAAAACCTTAAGAAAAGTGATAAAACAAAAGTTTTATCACTTATTCAAAATAGGCGTGTTATACTCTCTACCACTGATTTAAACGATGCCACAGAAGATATCGAAAGTATTGAAATCAAAAATGATGAAGGTGTATTTGAAAAAGGTGATATTCTCTCCATTGAAAATTATGTCAAATATATCATTGTTAAATATCAAAATAAATTTCCGGATACTGAACTTTCTAAAAAGTTAGGCATTTCGAGAAAAAGCTTATGGGAAAAACGAAAGAAATATGGGATCTCAAAAAAGAAATAACGAATTACATATAGATAACGAAGCCCTCACAACACTTGCAATGGCAAAAGAGGGTATTCTTTTTCCGATTGATAAACTTATGAATAAAAAAGAAGCCGAGGAAACTGATCGTACCGCTACCTACAAGGGAGAGCTTTTCCCTTTTTCTTTTATATTGGCTCCGAGTGGTTTGAGAAATGATAAAGTACTTAAAAACGCACAAAAAGGTGATCTTCTTTATCTGGTTCTTGATGGTGAAAATCGTGGTGAAATCATCGTTGAAGAGATCTTTGAAATCGATCGTATAGATCGTATACAGCGTATATTTGGTACAACTGATCCTTCCCATCCAGGCGTTAAAGATACGATGATGCGTCTTGGTCATTTTGCGATCAGTGGCGAATATAAAATAGACTGTGCCCAGATACGTACAGTCAAAAATGCCATCAGCACTATGAAAGAGCGAACCAAAGCACACAATGTCTCAGCGATCATGATATCTGCAAAACCATTGCACAGAGCACATGAAAGATTTATTCGTATTACCCTTGAAAAAAGTGATTTGGTGGTACTTTTTTTATTGCGTCCTTATCAAGTTGATCAATACTCCTATGAATTACGTTTAAAAACATTAAAATATTTTGTAGATAACTTTTTACCAACCAATAAAGTACTTATTGTACCTTTTGAAAATACTTATATCTTTGCAGGTTTTAACAATATCATACTTGATGCCATTGCCGCACGTAATTTTGGATGCACTATGCTGGCTGTAGGACAAAATCATGCAGGTATTGGTCTGTATTATGATAAAACAGGTACAAAATCCATCGTAGATAACTATAAAAACCTTAATATCCATATCGATGTCAGCAATGAATTTGTCTACTGCAATGAGTGTAAAACACTTGTCAGCACAAAAACGTGTCCTCATGGAAGTCATCACCATATCACATACAATGCTGAATTTATATTAGAGTTATTAAATGCTGGCGTTTTACCACCTGCCGTTTTGGTTAGAAAAGAGATTTCTGCTATACTTTTGAGTCATTTATATCCAAAGAGATTTGATAAGCTTGGCAAAAAATTCAACAATTTCTTTCCAAGTGAAGGATTACTTGAAGAGATGTCTGAAGAGAAGTTTTATCTTGAAATCATGAAACTTCACCAAACAGTTTCTCTTACCTAAAAGGTACATTATGCGAAAACTTTTTTTAACATTTTTTTACACAGGGCTTTTACCCAAAGCACCAGGTACATACGGGACGATTGCAGGTGCACTGGTCGCACTTCCTATTCTTTTTTATTTTCCACCGACAACACTCTTTTTAGCCACTATACTCTTAACACTGATTGCGATCAATGAAATCAATAAAGAAGAATTGCAAAGCGGTATTCACGATGCAAGTGAAATCGTTATCGATGAAGTAGCCGGTATTTGGTTAGCACTCTCCATGAGTGGTGCTACTTGGATACAAATCATCTTAAGTATCATTTTTTTCAGACTATTCGATATCTGGAAGCCCTCTGTTATCGGACGTATCGATCGGGATGTCAAAGGTGGTTTAGGTGTTATGGGAGATGATCTTCTTGCAGGTGTTTTTGCAGCAATCTGTTCAGCAGGGACATATCAAATCTTACAATATTTTTCACTTGTTTAAAAAGATTATCATTAGTATTGCCTTATTGGTAATCATCATTTTTTTACTCTTTAGCCAACTAGGATACTTCATGTATGCCAGTGATCAACCTAAAAAATCTGACTTGATTGTATCTCTTGGTGGAGGTGATGGACGACGTATCAAAAAAGCACTCCAACTCTATAAAAAAGGATTTTCAAAATCCAGAGAAATACTCTATACCGGTAGAGAAATCGTCAACCCCGCACTACCAACAAGATTTAGTAAAAGTACCTTTTTACTACAAGGAGGTGTTAAAAAAGAGTATATAGGCTTTGTTAAACGCGGCATCATCGTAAACACAGCTGAGGAACTCTTTTTCATCAGAGACTATATGTTAGCACACCATTACAAAAGTGTACTGATTATCAGCGCTCCCGTACATACCAGACGTATCAAAATGCTTGCACACTACATCACTGGATTTGAGAAGAGAGGTTTAGACTATACAGTCAGTAGTTTTGATCACAAAAAGTTACAACACAACTTCTACTTTTTAAATCCATCTATACAAGGAAGTGTCTTTCTAGAGTTTGAAAAATTGATTTACAATCTTCTGAAATATTCTAACTTTACAATCCAAGATACAGCTTACAATAGGAAAAAAGAGTCTACCCAATGGAAAAATGCTGTCCAGAGCTTAAGGTCGTATATAAATCCAATCTCTTAACTGGCGTTCAATAAGTTCAACAATCCCAGCGGTCACTATATCTACACCATCGAGTAAGTTCTCTTTTTTTATTTTCAGTGTATGCATTGTATTTCTACAGGCGATAAACTCTACATCATATGTCATCAAAGATTTAACGCGCTTGGAAAAGCTACGATTTTTCATGACTGCTTTGATACCTTTTGAATACGCCACGATACAAACTTCACATTTTTCCGGACCATAAAACTTCATGACATTATTGGCACTGTTAAGCACATGATTTATAGCTTCATCTGTTCCTTCAGAGATGGGAAAAACAAATTTTCTTGGATGGTCGATAGAGGGTTTTGGATCTGCAAATTCTGTATCTGCCACTACATGACCTAAAATTAGCATCAGTATCAAAAGTATATTTTTCATTTTTTAACCTCTTCTAAAATATGTAGAAAATCTTTTTTTGTCAAAGCCCCAGGAATACGCAATAAAACTTTCTTATGACTGTCTATAAAAAAGTATGTTGGTGTAACCGTAAACTTTAAATCCATAGGCAAGTCTTCTTTATAAACATCAACCGAAACGGCTATAAAATCTTTTTTTAACACTTTCAAAACATCTTCATCAGCCAATACTTCCCGATCCATTTGTTTACAATAGTGACAAAATTCACTCGTTGCTTTTACCATGACTATTTTACCCTCTTTTTTCGCATCTATCAATGCCTGATCAAACTTTTGATAGTGAACAGAATGTTTATCCATCATCTTCGTGTCATACTCATAAAGATACTGTGCTACGGCTTCTATCTCCTCTGACGTTATCTTCCCTTTCATACTGGGCATTGTATCAAATATCGCGAGCACTTCTTTCATACAAACACTTTTTGATTTATCCGGAGCATACAAGTAATCTTGTATAAAAGATGTCACTTCCATCATATGAAACTCTTTATCACCGGAGGGATCACCAATCTTTTGTTTAAGGCGAAAGGAGAGTTGGTTAAGGGTAGGTGCTTTGAGATGAAGTTTGGTATTGTTGTACTCCACAAAATTTTCTTTTAGTTTTCCCATGGAAATGTAACCTAGATGACACGATGCACACTTTTTTTTATATACTGTTTCACCACTGGCAAACAACAACATAGAAAATAAAGCGATTATAACCCATACTTTCATTACACTTCCTCACTAACTACAAATTTGTGGACATATACCAACAATTTGTTATATGTCCACTATGAATACATTAAACTTTCACATATTTACTAACAAAAGAAGTTAGCTTTTTAGAACTTATACTGATACTGGAACAACCATGCATTGTCTTTATAGCCTTTAAGACCATTCCATACTTTACTTCCATCTTTATCGCCACTAGCCAAAACATAGTTAAACTGCATTCTGTGTGCATTTCTTTTGCGCTTAGCACCTCTGCTCATCTTCGCATCAAATGGGCTGATATAGTAGTTAAATCCTATATAGGTATTTCCAAGACTGGTACTCACACCACCTTTTTCGGCATCCCCTTGAATATGCTTAAGCGCTAACTCAATAGTAGGATCTACGTAATATGTTCCTGTAACAGAATAGGTATTTTCATCCCAACCTGAGACACCTTTGATATTTTTTGATCTATACATTTCAAATTTGAGATTAAGTTCATCCATATGTGAATCAATACCAAAGTTTAAAGATTTATAATCTTCTGTACCTTTTCCACCTGCTTGTTTAGAAATAGCATAAGAGACTTCTGTATGAAGTAATTCTGTCCAATCATACATACCTCTAACGACATAAGAATTATCCACAGCAGGTTTTGCTTTTGTTACAGCACCACTACGTCCAGCTTGATTACCGATCATGATATCATAGCCAAACCCTTTCATAGGACGTTCATGTCCCATTTCAAAACCATTAACTTTATTTCCTGCATAGCCGATACCACGACCTGATACCATAATACCCATATTTCTTTCCATAGCAAGTGCTTTATCAAAACCTCTTTCTACAACATCAAGATTCCAACCAGGTATCGTAAAGCCCATACCATGAGGCATCTTGATAAGACCTACTTTGATAGCGAGGGCAGGATCTGCAAAGTATGTTATAAACGCATCTTTGACCATATCAGGTAAACCTACACCACTTTTATCATCATGTGCTTTATTGAAATCTAAAAACAACTTCCCACGCACAACACCTGCACTATATTTTACACCAAGACGTACACGTTGTGCACCAAATTTAACAGCGGCATCGCCATCTTTCATACCCTTTGTACCATCACCGCCACGTGCTTCAAGCTGTGAAAATCCAAATAGCGTAAACTTAGTAGTTTGTGCACCTATTTTCTTTTTCAGTGTATAACCTGCCTCAGCTTGTGTTGTTAGTAACAAAGCTGCTGATGCAGCAATCGCCAATTTTGTAATCTTTTTCATTCCTCTTCCTTGTAAATACATTTACCTTCACTTAGTGTTTTAACACTTCGCACCTTTTTGCGGACATCCACAACCATAATCCAATACTTTAACATTAGATTTCAAACTGATATCAACTACTTTCTTTTTACGAATATAATCACTAACTACTTCATAAATAGGTCGAATCTTTTTCTCTTGAAGATTTTCACCTGCATTTTGTAGATTTCCACCCCAAGCAGAAACTTTGTAACTCTTTTTGAGATCAATAGGCTTACCACCGATCATCAAATCTGAAATCCGCTTACCAGATTTTGCACCGATTTTGATACTGTAACTAGCACCTGTTAAACGACTCATATCACCACCTTGCTGATAGAGAGGATTGGCATTAAAAACATTATCAGCTATATCTTCTAATAGCTTAGCTATTTTAGCACCTTTTAATTCAAAAGTATAGACTTCAGGGTAAGTGATTGCTGTCATTTCGTAGACATTATCTTTTAAGATTTTATCACCTGGTAGTAATGATGTGCCCCATCTATAACCAGGGGTAAAAACGATTTCACTACCCATCTCAGCCTGAATAGCCTGACCGATTAGAGCATCAAACGTTGAGTAAAAGGTATCCCTTTTATAAAGTATCCCTTTTGTTGTACCTAGTACTTCAGATAACTCTTTATCATATGGTTTATACCATTTTGAGACCAAGGCATCACCTTTTGGATCAGCAGGAACCAAGTTTGAAGCAACTGGCATCAATTTGAAACTATAATCAACAACTTTTTTGTTTTTGATTTCCAAATCAAGACGGCTGATAAACTTACCATGGCTACCGGCAATCAAAATCACCGTATCATTGACTATGATAGGTTTAGGAGAAGGATCGTGGGTATGCCCACTGAGGATAAAATCTACTCCTTTGATTTTTTTTGCCAACTCTTGATCTACAGAAAACCCATCATGACTCAATACAACAACAACATCAACTTTTTTCTCTTTACGAAGTTCGTTAATATATTCTTGTAATGTTTCATGGCGTAAACCAAAACTCCATCCCTGTGTAAACTTTTTTGGATTTGCTGTTGATGTAAAAGGAAAGGACTGTCCAATAATACCAATCTTCGCGCCAGCAATTTCTTTAATCGTATATGGAGGGAAGACTAACTCTTCAAAATCATCAGAAAAAGGATCATCATTGATAACATTTTGAGAGATAAATTCACCTTGAAGCATACCGATCAACTCTTTAACACGCTCTTTTCCATAGGTAAACTCCCAGTGTCCTACCATCACATCCACACCCAAATAATTTTGAGCATCAACAATCGCTTCACCTCTGGTTTTTAACGCCACCGCTGTTCCCTGCCATGTATCACCTGAATCAAGTAAAAGAACATTTTTATCACCACGCTCTTTTTTGACATGATCTATCATCGTTTTCATATGGGAGATACCACCCATTTTCCCAAACTTCTTTGCCAATGTTTCAAAATTTAGATAGGTATCAAAATATTGATCCAATGATCCAGGCTTTATATCATAAAACTTTTCAAAACTCTCACCACAGATAAACCCTGGTGTACCCACGAGATTTGGTGCTGAGATAAGTGTTGAAGGTTCACGCCAATACAGTGGTTTGATATGCGCATGCATATCACATATATGTAAAAGTGTGGCTTTACCTTTTGGCTCAAAAGACATGATATCTTTGAAGCTCAAAGAAGCAAGCTTCTCTTTTGCTGCTTCACCGGCAAGAAGAGTATTCCCTCCAGTTAAACCTAACAGTCCCATCGCAGCAGCAATTTGGATAAAATCTCTTCTATTGATTTCCATGATCTTATCCCCTACCTTTTAAGTCCAGGTATAGCAATCTCTTTACCCTTTGCCATATCTGTTACATATACTTCCAAAGCTACCATTTCAGGAGAGCCAATAGGAATAACCGCTAAAAGTGCATTTTTCATACATCCTTGAAATCGTCTTTGTAGTGTACGTAGTGATGATTTTGTCATCCTATACGCAGGCCATGTTCCACCAGAATCAACTGCACCAAGATTTGGTAATATTTGTGTTCTTAATGCCAATCCTACAGTCGCTTTTGAGTGACAACTTAAACACGCTAATCCTCGACCGCCTCTTGGTGTTTCATACACTTTTTTACCCAGTGCATAAGCAGCTTTGATATGTTCATCTGCATTCACATCTAAGTTTATTTTTTCTTCATTTGCCAATGATTTTGCATAAGCAAGCAATGAAAACATTTTTTTGCTTTTTAGTTTGATCGGTTTTTCATTTTTTTGTGCCAAAATTGCTTGCATCACTTGATCTAAACCAGCAACCATATCCAGTTTTTTAACATAACGTGGAAAACCTGCTATATACTTTGGTAACTCTTTTGGGGTTGTTCCTAAGAAATCTGCTAAATCTTTTTCTCCAATCAACGCATCAAAAAATTCACCACCCTCTTCTACAAAAATATCTGCAGGATTGTTTTCAAGCATCTCTTGGTACATCGCTTTATCTGCAGCAGACATATTAAACTGTGTTGCATCAGCACCAAAAAGGGAGATACCCAAAAGTGCCGAAACTATTACTAACTTTTTCATGATCACTCCTTATGCCGCTTTGGGTTTAATTTTCTTGGTTTTTTCTCCTGCTTCTCCCGTATTGTCTTTATACGTTACCTTCACTTTACCCGGCTCAGTAATCTTTAGATTAACTGAAAGATAAGGGTTGGTAGAAGTTGACTCCCATATATCCATCTTTGTAAAGAGTTTATCATTGTAAAAGAACTCTACATCTTCTATATATTTTGCAGGGATAATCTTTCCTGTTTTTTTATTTTTACGCATCCCAGTTTCCATTGGATGTATTGCGATAAAATCTACTTTTACAATATCACCGACTTTATATTTTTTTGGTTTGATTTTTACGATTGCTTTTCCCATGTTTTTTTCCTTTTATCTCTTGTTTTTTATTTTATTTGTATAATTTTAGTCTATTTATAAATCAACCACATCCGCCGATAGTCACTTTAACCGGTTTTTGTGTTTTGATAAATGTGCCATCACTCAACTCAATCAAGGCCATAACATCTTGACTCTTTGCCAGTTTTACTCTGGTTGCAAAGTATCCTTTACCATTTGCCGGTGTGAGGTGAACATCTGCACATCTTACATTGACATTTTGTGTAGCAAATACATGAATCGTTTTAACATAGTTATTTGCCTCCATAGGATGTTTAACATTGATTTTTACGGGAACAACTGCACCATTTTCCGCAATCTCAGGAACAACAAGTTTAATCTTATCCGAATCTGTAACTGCTTTTCCTCCAGTGATAGCTTTTAAAGCCGTTTTAAGATCCATACCATTTGGACTTTTTGGTTTTGCATCCTTCGCACTCAATACCATAGGGGTAGAAACAACTGCCAAAGGTGCTGTTGCTGCTAATGTTTTTAAAAACGTTCTTCTTTTCATTCTATTTTCCTTTTTATTTTTTTTCACTAACGATATATGACGTAATAGCACACACTTCTTTAGGTGTAAACAAGCCTGTTGTAAGATTGATTGTCATTCTTGAATCTTTACTATGGATGCGCGCATCTGCTATTTGTTGATAAACATATTGATAATTTCTTACTTTTGTATCTATAAAATGCTTTTTATAGTTATGAAGA
>JALULO010000062.1 GCA_027056215.1 Campylobacterales bacterium
GCGATGTATAAAGCAAGAAAGCGAAAAGGGACATTGAAAGATCCAGATGCACCTACTAAATTTGTAGCATTTGGTGGTGATGGTTCTACTTATGACATCGGTTTTCAATGGTTAAGTGGAGCGGTTGAGAGAGGACATGATTTCACATACATCTGTCTTGACAATGAAAACTATGCCAATACAGGTGGACAGAGAAGTTCTGCTACACCAATTGGTGCAAGTACTTCAACATCTCCAGCAGGTCGTGTAAGTTATGGTGAAAAACAAAAGAAAAAAGATATGATCGCTATCATGGCAGCTCATGGTGCACCATATGTGGCACAGCTTGCACCAAACAAATGGAAAAGTATGGTAAAAGGTTTTCAGACAGCATTGGCAACTGAAGGACCTTGTTTTATCAATACTGTTTCTGCTTGTACAACAGAATGGAAATTTGATCCAAAAGATACTATTCATATCACTGATCTTGCAACTGACACATTAATGTTTCCAGTATATGAGATCATTGATGGTACACAGTTAAATATTTTATACCGTCCTAAAAATGTTTTACCTGTAGAAGAGTATCTTTCAGCCCAAGGAAGATATAGACATCTATTTAAACCTGAAAACAAACATGTTATAGAGCAGATTCAAAAAGATATTGACGAAAAATGGGAATATCTTCAAAGAAGAGAAGAAGCAAAAGTATAAAGAAGATAAATTTTATAGTTTTTAAAGGGGCACTTGCCCCTTTTTAGTATATAATATTAGCATGACAAATAAAATAGCATATCAGGGTGTTAAAGGCGCTTACTCTGAACAAGCATGTAAAAGTGCATATCCCAATCTTACTCCCATTCCATGTGATAGTTTCCAAGAAGCGATGTGGCTTTCGGAAAATGGTGATGCATATCTTTCTATGATTCCTCTTGAAAACTCCACTGCCGGACGTGTTGAAGAGATATATAGGCTTATACCGAAGATGAAACTGCATGTTATAGGTGAGCATTTTGAGCCTGTTACGCACTGTTTACTAGGTACAAAAGATACAACATTAAAAGATATTAGAACGGTTGCATCTCATCCACAGGCTTTGGCACAATGTCATAATAATATATCCATGCTTGGTCTCGAAGCTATAGCAAAACTTGATACAGCAGGTGCTGCAAAAGAGATTGCTGTACTAAATGATCCTTCTAAAACTGCGATTGCCTCAAAATTGGCAGCAGATATTTATGATTTACAAATTTTAAAAGAGCATTTTGAAGATGTTCCAGGCAACACAACGCGTTTTTTTATTCTCTCAGCTGAAAAGGTTATGCCCCAATATGATCCTACTCTTCCTTTTATTACATCATTGATATTTCAGGTAAGGAATATTCCTGCATCATTGTATAAAGCTTTAGGCGGATTTGCGACGAATAGTATCAATTTATTGAAAATAGAAAGTTACATGAGCAATAATCTTACACAAGGTAGTCAGTTTCATGTCGATATAGATGGACATATTGATTCAAAGCCTATGAGACTAGCGTTAGAAGAGTTGGCTTTTTTTGCTGATGAGGTTAGGATACTGGGTTGTTTTGAAAGTCATAGATTTCGCTGTAAATTATCATAAATTCAGATAAAAATTGTGTTATAATACTAAAAAATAAAATAAGGATATAGATATGCCAATGTTAGATAGTTTTATGGTTGACCATACAAAGATGATAGCACCTGCAGTTAGGATTGCAAAGACGATGAGTACTCCATGTGGAGATACTATAACAGTATTTGATTTAAGATTTTACAAACCAAATAAGGATCTTTTTACAGAAAAAGCGATACATACTTTTGAACATCTTTTTGCTGGATTTATCAGGGATCATTTAAATAGCGACAAAGTTGAGATTATTGATGTTTCCCCAATGGGTTGTAGAACAGGATTTTATATGAGCCTTTTGGGAAGTCCTAGTGAAAAAGAAGTAGCTAAAGCTTGGAAGAGAGCCATGAAAGATATATTGGCAGTAAAAAAGAAAAAAGATATACCAGAGTTAAATATCTATCAGTGCGGTACATATAAAATGCATTCACTCAAACAAGCAAAAAAAGTAGCAAAATATGTCCTTAAAAAAAGCATAGGAGTTATGAATAACGAAGCGTTAAAGCTAGATGAGGCACTTTTAAAAAATTTATAATGCTTACAAATAAGATGATGAGAGAACGTGATCTTGCCAAAATATGGCATCCATGTTCTCAGATGAAAGATTATGAAACACTCCCTTTTATCCCCATAAAGTCTGGTAAAGGTGTTTATCTTCAAGACTTTGATAACAATACTTATCTTGATGCTATCAGTTCATGGTGGGTGAATCTTTTTGGGCATGCTAATCCTTATATCAATGAGAAGATTAAAGAACAGCTAGAGACACTCGAACATGTTATTTTTGCAGGTTTTACGCATGAAAGTGCCATTTTACTTGCTGAACGACTTGTTAAATTAGCACCAGAAGGGTTGGATAAAGTTTTTTTTGCAGACAATGGTTCAAGTGCGATCGAAATAGCTTTAAAGATGAGTTTTCAATACTACAAAAACCAAGGTGAAGTACGTGATATCTTTATCTCTTTAGAAAACTCTTATCATGGTGAAACGATGGGTGCTTTGGCGGTTGGTGATGTTGCACTGTACAAAGAGATTTACAATGAAATCTTGATCAAAACAGTACAAGCAAAATCTCCAGCACTGGTTGATGAAGATGAAGCATTGCACTCTATGGAAGAACTTTTTAAAACGTATCAAAACAAAATCAGTGCTGTCGTTATAGAGCCATTGGTTCAGTGTGCCGGTTCGATGGCGATGTATGATGCAAGTTATATTACGAGATTAAAAGCTTTATGTGAGCGATATGGTGTATTTCTCATAGCAGATGAGATTGCCGTTGGATTTGGAAGAACAGGGACTATGTTTGCTTGTGAACAAGCAGATGTTACACCTGATTTTTTATGTCTTTCAAAAGGGATCACGGGAGGCTATTTACCTTTGTCATGCGTGCTTACAAGTGATAAAATTTACAGTGCTTTTTATTGCGATTATAGCGAGGGAAAATCATTTTTAGATTCTCACAGTTATACGGGAAATGCCCTTGCTTGTGCTGCGGCAAATGCTACACTGGATCTTTTTGAAAAAGAGCATATAATTGAAAACAATAGTGTAAAAATAGATCTTTTAAATGCTTTAACACAAAGATTTTATGAATTGCCAAATGTCAAAGAAGTACGTCAAAAAGGAATGATAGCAGCAGTTGAACTTGATGGATTTGCTCCAGAAAAACGTATAGGTTTGGAGATTTATAAGTATGCACTAAAACATGAAGTTTTACTACGTCCACTTGGCAATGTCGTCTATTTTATGCCGCCTTTTGTTATCTCAGATACACAAATGCAAAAGATGACAGATGTAGCTTATGATGCGATTAAAAGGTTATGACGGCTTGATCTCATGGATAAGTTGGTCATAGACTTCACTGGTTGTTTCAAATTGGTCTTTTGTTGCATTTTTTGTTTTTGAGATTTCATGTTTCATGATTTTGACAAGATTATTAACCCGTTTTGTTACTTCTCGTTTACATCCATTTTTCTCTTGCTCTATACAGATTTCAATCATCTTGATAAGTTGTGGTAACAAAGAGTTGGTCATTTTAGTATACAGATCACTATAAGCACGTTTTTGTATAAAATCTTTAAATGTTTTTTGCTGATGTTTGCTCAATTCCCACATATTTTGGATCGTGGCAACTTGGTTATTGATGTTGTCATGTTTGTGTGACTTTTCTGTTTCACGTTGTTTGGCGATTTTTTCGAGAGCTTTATGCTCTTTGGATCTTTTGATTGTAAGTTTAGTCGTTTTTTTATTTTTTTTTATTTTGAAATATAGTGAGACAACAATTGTTAAATAAATAAAAAGACCAATAGAAAGAGATAACGAAATAAGACCATCTAAAAAGGGTAGTATGATAGATGCTACAAATATGCCAAATAAAAAATAAGTCAGTCTTGTGTCTAGTCGAATCATGTTTTTCTAAATACCGCCTCTGTCTCTTTTATGCATACTCTCTTTTTGAAAAGAATAAGCATTTAAAGCACTGATATATGCTTTTGCACTTGCTACCATTGTATCAATACTTAAACCATGTCCCGTAAAACTTGGCAGCGCCTCATCAAAAGTGACTTTAACGGTGACTTTCGCAAGTGCATCTTTTCCTTTTGTTACTGCTGTAACTTTATAATCTTTGAGTTCGCCTTTGATCATACTGATGCGGTCGATAGTTTTAAAAATAGCATCCATTGTACCGTTTCCAATACCTGCATCTGTTGTTTGCATCTCTTTATATTCGATACAGACTGCAGCGCTTGGCATACCGTTCATACAGTCATTGATTTGAAGATTTTTTAGCGTATAAAGTTGTGGAATTTTGACAATCTCATCAGTGATGATAGCACGTAGATCATCATCAAAAATCTCTTTTTTCTTGTCTGCCAGTAGTTTAAATCGTTCAAATGATTGATTTAATTCTTCCTCACTGAGTTGATATCCCAATGATTGTATTTTATCTTTAAAAGCATGCCGACCGGATAATTTTCCTAAAACTATGGTATTTGCGTTTGTTAGTCCTATATCCTCAGCCTTCATGATTTCATATGTCTCTTGATGTTTAAGTACGCCATCTTGGTGAATTCCACTCTCATGAGCAAAAGCATTTTTACCAACTATAGCTTTATTGGGTTGTGGTACAATTCCAGTGATATTTGCGACTAGACGACTTGCAGGATAAATCTCTTTTGTATTGATATTGGTATCTAATCCATTGAAAAAATCATGTCTCGTTTTAAGGGTCATAACAATCTCTTCCATCGCAGCATTTCCAGCCCGTTCACCCAGCCCGTTGATAGTACACTCAATTTGTCGTGCACCATTTTGAACACATGCCAAAGAGTTTGCAACTGCAAGCCCCAGATCATTGTGACAGTGAACAGAAAGAATAGCACGATTTTTGACAAAGGCATGTAACTCTTTGATCAATGCTCCCATCTCTTCAGGCATACGATATCCTACGGTATCTGGGATATTAAGTGTTGTAGCACCAGCTTCGATAACTGCATCAAGTATCTCTTTGAGAAAAGGCAGTTCACTTCTTCCTGCATCTTCACAGCTAAACTCTACATCATCTGTAAATGTTTTAGCATAGCTAACAGCTTCTACGGCTTTTTTGATAACTTGCTCAGGAGCCATTTGCAGTTTATATTGCATATGGATAGGACTTGTTGCTATGAAAGTATGGATACGTTTGTGTTTGGCAAATGCTATAGCGTCTCCGGCTGCTTTTATATCACGACCAAGTGCACGTGCAAGAGAACATACTGTAGAAGTCTCAATCACTTTCGAGATATTTTCAATAGCTTCAAAATCTCCGGGACTTGCTGCCGCGAATCCAGCCTCGATGATGTCAACATTAAGTTTTTGGAGTTGAATTGCAATTTGAATTTTTTCTTCCATATTCATAGAAGCACCAGGGCTCTGTTCCCCATCTCTGAGTGTAGTATCAAATATTTTAACGATATTATTATTCATGTTTATCACTTATGCTTTTTTGAGATTATGATATATTAATAATTAAAAAGGGGTTAATTTTGCTAGGAATCCGACAGACTCCTAAGGAATGCACATTAAAGCGATTCCCTATTGATATGGTTATTATTGTTCTTTATCTGTTGTTGGCGATTCATCCTTTTTTTCTACTGATGCATCATCTTCAGATTCTTTCTCTTCTTCTTTATGCTTGGCTTTTTGAATATCTTCATCAGCTCCTTTATGGCTTGTAAGACGGCTTTTCATATTGTGTTCTTCCTCATAAGCTTTAATGATCGCAACAACTTGTTTTCCCTCTATCGTTTCTGTTTCATATAGGGCGCTTACCATCTTTTCTATAGCATCTTTGTAGTCTTTTAGGGTTTGTACAACATGTTTATAGTGCTCTTCAAGTAGGTTTTTAACATAATCATCAACTTTTTCTGCCATTTTTGAGCTATAATCTTTTGATGATCCACCTCCCTGTAAGAAAGTATTATGTTGTTTTTCAAGTACCATTAATCCAGCAACTTCACTCATTCCATATATTCCTACCATGGATTTGACGATATCTGTAGCACGTTCAAGATCGTTTCCTGCTCCTGTAGAGATTTCACCGATGAAGACTTCTTCAGCTGCACGACCGCCTAAAAGAACATCTACTTCAGCTAGAAGCTCATGTTTTTGCATAAGATATTTATTTTCTTCAGGAGTATTTAGCGTATAGCCTAGTGCGGCTAATCCCCTTGGTACGATAGAAACTTTAGAAACTTTTTTAGCACCTGTTGTCGTTTCAGCAATCAAAGCATGTCCACTTTCATGATAAGCAACAATCTTCTTTTCTTTTGGATTGATACGACGACTTTTCTTTTCAAGTCCAGCTATCGCACGTTCAACTGCTTCAAAAAAATCTTTTTGTTCCACTTCTATTTTATTTGCACGTCCTGCAAGAAGGGCTGCTTCATTGATGATATTTGCCAAGTCAGCACCGGCAAGTCCAGCTGTAAGTCTTGCTATCTCTTCAAGATCAACATTGTCTGCAATCTTAATCTTCTCAATATGTACTTTGAGGATTTGTATACGCCCTTTAAAATCTGGTTTATCTACAAGTACTTGTCTGTCAAATCGTCCAGGTCTTAGCAGTGCAGCATCTAAAACTTCAGGTCTATTGGTTGCTGCTAAAACGATAACAGGAGACTGATCAGAGCTAAAACCATCCATCTCTGCTAAGAGTTGATTGAGTGTTTGTTCTCTCTCATCATTTCCACCCATCATCCCATTTGCAGCTCTACTCTTACCGATAGCATCGATTTCATCTATAAATATAATAGCAGGGGCTTCCTTCTTTGCATTGTCAAACAAGTCTCTTACACGGCTTGCACCAACACCAACAAACATCTCAATAAAGCTTGAACCAGAAACAGAGAAAAAGGGTACGTCTGCTTCACCTGCCACTGCTTTTGCAAGCAATGTTTTACCTGTACCAGGAGGACCCACAAGCAAAACACCTTTAGGAATTTGAGCACCAAGATTCATATATCGTTCGGGATATTTTAAAAAGTCAACAATCTCTTTGACTTCTTCTTTTGCTTCTTGTACACCTGCAACATCATCAAATTTTACTTTTGGTTTTTCAGAATTGACAAGTTTTTTACTACTACCCATTCCCAAAATCCCACCACCCATATTTTTTTGCATACGACTTGTTAGTAAAATCCATATACCAAAAAATATAAAGATAGGAATCACCCATGAAAAAAGTATCTCTGTAAGCCAATTGGTTTCATTGTAGCCACCATAAGGAATTTTCTTTTTGTCAAGCAATGGTACGAGTGAACTATCTTGACCAATTTTTTTAATATAATAAATGGTTTTCCTACCATTGTGTTCTGAGACTGCTTTGATCATGGTTTGACCAATGGCAACGTAGTTTAGTTTATTTTCTTTAATCAATTGCTTAAATTCATAATAGTTGATATTTTGCGTTGTAGCAGTTGTTGTAAATCCTTGTGCATTTGTGCTACCCATATTGTCTGTTGGTTCAACCATCGTTTTAAAGATGAGTATAATAAGCACTGAAAAAATAGCAAAGATAACCAATGGATTTTGATTAAAAAAGTTATTGTTTTTTTTATCTTTGTTGTCTTGTGGCATTTATATCCTTTTAAGTATGAGTGTATACCACTCTTTGTTTTGTATGTTTTCTATAAGTTCAAAATCTTTATATTTTTCTTGAACTTTATTAATATATTTATCAATTATACCTGATAGAATTAAAATTCCGCCAAATTTGACACTTTTTTTCAAATCTTTATGGATAAAAAGTAGTACATCAGCAATAATATTCGCAACAACAATATCGTACTCTTGTGTAGTTTGTGTGGCTGAACCTACCCAGCTTTTGTTGTATGCTACGTGATTTAAAATAAAATTTTCTTGTGCACTTTTAATGGCGATTTCATCCGTATCACATATATCTACGACTGCATCAAGTTTTGCTGCGGCGATAGATAATATACCGCTACCACAACCCACATCGAGTAATGTGTCATTGGCTTTTGTATATTTATCAAGACTTTGAAGACAGGAATAAGTTGTTTCATGGTGTCCCGAACCAAAAGCAAGTGCAGGGTTTATGATAATTTCTATGAGATCTTTTTTAGATTTTTCCCATTGTGGTCTAACATAAAAATTGCCAACTTCAATGGGTTTGATTGAAGATTTATATTTGTTAATCCAATCTTCGTTTTTTTCTTTAGAAAGTGTCGTTTGTACTGGAATACCTAGCTTTTTTCCGAGTTCTTGGATTGCCCATTCAATGTCGTCTAAGGGTTCACTGTCTCTAGCGATCAGTGAACCATCTTTTTCTTCAATAGCATTTTGCATAATTTGCAATAAAAAGTCGTTAAAAATCTGAAGTTCGGATTCTGGAGTAACAATAAGTTGATAATAATATTCGTTCATTCTTCTCTTTATTTTGTTATAGGACTGCCTCTAGTTTTTCTTTAAGAACTTGAGGTGTAAAAGGTTTTACTATATAATTGTTTACACCTGCTTTAAGTGCGGTAATTACTTCACCTTTTCCGCCTTCAGTAGTAACCATGATGATCGGCATATCTGCATACTTGTCTTCTGCTCTTACCTTTTGTACCAATTCTAAACCATTCATTTCCGGCATGTTCCAATCTGTAACAAGTACATCAATATCACTATTTTGATCCAAGACTTCCCATGCCTTTGCACCGTCTTCAGCTTCAAGAATCTCTTTATGCCCCAGTCTTGCCAATGTATTTTTTATAATTCTTCTCATGGTTGAACTATCATCTACTACTAAAAACTTCATTCTTTTCCTTTTTAACTATTGTTGTGTTAGTTTAAAAGCCTCCTCAAGATCAAGAGTTCCTTCATAAAAGGCTTTACCTACTATAACACCTGCTACTTTGTGTGTCTCTTTAAGTGCTTTGATATCATTTATATCACGAACACCACCACTTGCAATCGTAGATAGACCACTACTTTTAGCGATTTGCAATGTAAAATCAACATTGACACCACTAAGTGTTCCATCTTTACCCACATCTGTACAGATGATTGCATCAACGCCTGCTTGTGCAAACTCTTTGGCAAGATCTGTCGCAAGCATCGTTGATTTTTCTGCCCAACCTTCAACTGCAACATATCCATCAATAGCATCAATCCCGACTGCAATACGATATTTTTTTGCTACATCTTTGACAAAATCGGCATTTTTTAAAGCAACTGAACCTAAAATGATTCTATCTATGCCAAGGTCTAAATAGCGCTGGATTGTAGCTTCATCACGAATACCACCTCCAAGCTCTATCTCTATATCGCACATTTCGCGAATTTTTTTAATTTGTTCGAGATTTTTTGGTTCTCCTGCAAAAGCACCGTTTAAATCAACTAAGTGTAACCACTTTGAGCCCATCTCTTCAAAGCGTTTTGCAAGCTTCCACGGCTCATCACTGTAGATCTTTGCACTATCCATCAAACCCTTTGTGAGGCGAACTGCTTTTCCATCTTTGAGGTCTATTGCTGGTAAAATATCCATAATTATATATCCATAAAGTTTTTTAGTATTTGAAGTCCCTTTTCATGTGACTTCTCAGGATGTGGTTGTATGCCGTAAATGTTTCCATTATATATAGCACTTGGAAATGTATATCCATATTCTGTTTCTCCCATGACATATTTTGCATCACATTGGGTGTGAAAACTATGTACAAAATAGAGATAAAATTTTTCAGGCAAGCCTTTAAAAAGAGCTGTTTTCTCTTTAACAAAAAGTTCATTCCATCCCATATGAGGAACTTTTAAAGGTATTTTAAATTTTGCTGTATCAAATTTAACTACTTGACCTGGAATCAATCCAAGCCCCTGATGTGCGCCAAATTCCTCAGAACTATCAAGTAACAGTTGCATACCTAGGCAAATACCCAATAAAGGTTTACCTGAGTTTGCAAAACTTTTAACAGCTTCATCCATACCATTTTTGCGTAAATGCTCCATTGCATCACCAAATGCTCCAACTCCGGGTAATATGATTTTATCAAAATCTTTTACTTTATCAGGATCATTTATGATTTTTGTTGATGCATTTATCTTTTCAAAAGCATTTTGTACACTTCTGAGGTTCCCCATATTATAATCAATGATTGCGATCATATGTTTTTAGCTCCATTATAACGCCTTGTGAAAATATTTGTGTGTAAGATTTATCTTTTGGTATTTTCTCTTCCATGGTTTTTAGATTGTTAAGATAATCTTCTAAAAGTAGATTTCCTTTTAGTAGTTCGTATTTTAGATAAAGCCAATAGGTATTGAGTACGTCACTTTCACAATACTCTTTGATTTCAACTAATTTATCTTCATAAAAGAGGTTATGTACTTGATCACCGCTTACATCAAATTTCCCCGGTATGCCCATCATGGTACATAAAAGATCTAGTTTTAAGCCTCGCACTGCACCAAATTCGCTGATATGATCCATCAAATCTACATGAAATCGATCGCTAAAGCGGTAGCGGTAGTTATCCCATTTACTTTTATTAAGTGTTTTATTTTCTTTTTCATAAAAAGCAGGACATGAAAGATTATATTTCATAGCACGGATCATAAGCATTGGTAGGTCAAAATTTCGTCCGTTGAAACTGACAAGTTTTGGATTATGTTTGTCTATAAAACGCAGGAAGTTTGTTATCATCTCTTTTTCATCATCGCCTTCAATAGAACTTACTTTTTCAAAAGTGCCAAAGTCATTACATATCACGGCTGAGATGGCAACAATTTGATGAAAGGGAACAGGTAAAAATGAACTACCGGTTTTTTCTTCTTGTAAAGAAAATGCTTGATTGCTTATTTCTAAATCAGTTCCGCTTATATGAAATTGATTTTTGGCGAGGGTTATGTCAGGGATTGTTTCACAATCAAAGATACAGATCATAAAGTGCCTTATTGTTTTTGGCTATTATAGCAAAAGAGGGTAAAGGGAAGTATAAGAGAAAGATCTATGATTAAATAGATCTTTCTTTGTTAAGAGTGATTATTTATCACCTTTTTTAATTTTTCTACTAAATTCTGTAGAACCGCCAGCTGCTAAAAGTTTTGCTTGTCCAATCCAATCCTCTCTGATAACTCTACCTTTGAAAACAAGATAGTTATCAATCCATTTTGCATTGTCACTTGACCAAGACGCGATTTGGTTAAAATGAAATATTCCTACTTCATTTAAAGCTTCTTCGATTTTTAAACCGATACCACTGATTTCTTTTAAATCATCAGCATTGCCATTTCTAGGTTCAGAGAGTAATTTTGGTCTGATTCCTTCAATACCATCAAAGGTTTTAAGAACCGCTTGCGTATTTTTAGGGGTGGCATTAACACTTTTACTATTTTCTTCATGAAGTTCATTTTGAATTGTTTCAGAAAGAGTTTTATGGTGAAGTTGTGTTTTATCTTCAGTATTATCTGTGACTGATGCAATATAGTTTTTTGTCTCTTTAGTCTCTTTTGGTGGAAGTGCTTTTTGTTCATAATCATGAAGTTCTTTTTGTGATACCTTATTTGGATCCTCCACGTTATTTTCATTTTTGTTGCATTTACCTATTTTTCCTAATAGATATCCTATGATTGCCCCAATGATCGCAGCTATTACTAAGCATAAAATCATTTGCATTGCCAGTTGTAATAAATTATCCATTATCTTCTCCTTCTTATTTTATGACTTTAAATTCAACTCTACGGTTAACTTGTTTATGTACAGCAGAATCGTTTTTAACCAGTGGTTTTGTTTCACCATACCCGACAGCTGTGAGTCTACTCGCTGAAATACCATGTTTGACAAGATATCTCTTGATAGCTTTGGCTCTTCGCTCGCTAAGTTTCTGATTATTTTTCAGTGTTCCATCAGAATCCGTATGTCCACCTATCTCAACATGGATATTCGGATATTTTTTGAGTACTTCTTTCACTTTGTTGATGATTTTTTTACTTTTTTTTGTAAGTATATCTTTTGCATAGATAAATTCAACACGTTTATGTTTTAAAAGAGAATTTAACTCTTTTTGTGCAGCTGCTGTTGTTTTCAAAGGAATTTGTTTTGGCGTAGCTTTAACCTCTTTTGTGGGTTCTTGAGGTAATGGTTTTTCTTTTTCCTCTTTGTCCTTTACAACAGTTTTAGGTTGCTTCTCAGAAACCGTTTGCTCAGGAACTTCTTCTTCCACTTCTGTGTTGTTTTGTACGGTGATTGTATCACTGATTTTCGATGCTGTAGTTGTTAGATTTTCTTTTAATTGTTTACTATCAACGATTCCATCTATCGTTAGGGTGTTTTCATTGTATTCAATATATCCTTCTTTGTATTTTGCAAGATCTTTGGATAAAGTTGTGATGTTTGCTAAAAGTTTTGGGTTTCCGGCTTCTCTGTCAATAATAATCGTTCCTTTTTTGACACTGCTAGAAATGCTTTTTAATGATTCTATTGCTTTATCAACTGCTTCTTGTGAAGGAAAAACACCTGAGATTTTCATAGTATCACCATCTTTAATAATCTTCAGACTGATATCTTTTTTTCTGACTGCATCAGTATTTATTGCGGTTTCTGTATGCTGTGGCGTTACAATAACGGGGGTACTCGGTACAGTTGTTTTAAGATTCATATTTTGTAGTTTATTCCAAACACAAAATATAATAAAAAACAATAATAACCATATCCATAACCACATCCATTGACGACGTGTCATGCTTGCTCCTTTTGCTAAAATAGTGTTCATTATAACATCTTTTTTTTAAATCATGAAATAATTTTTGTTTTTATTAAAAAATATTGACAAAATATATCTTAATCCGTTGATGTGATGTAAAAGGTAAAGTAGTGTGAATGAAAATCGCTGTCTCCGATTTTTCTATATTGGATGATACTACCTTTTAAATCTTTAGCTTCTTGATATAAAAGTCCTAAAGCATAACGGCTTTCAAAGTTTGATGAGTCCGTTAATTTTGCAAGTTCAAGGAGTGCGATAGCATTGGCATGATGATGACTCCCAATAGCTGCTACGGAAGCCAAAAAGAGTGTATGTGTATCATCTTGTTTATAGTTGTCTATAAGACTATTATATAGATTATAAGAGAATTCAAATTTTCTTGCATAAATAGCTGTGAGCGCTAGTGATTGTTGAAAAGCAATTTGTGTGTGATATGTTTTTGAATGCTCTTGAAGATCTTTAAATAAGATATGCACTGTACCTGCGATATTACGCATAGATATTAACATCTCGCGGGGTAAAGCTTCTCCTGTATATAATGGTGTGAAATCAAGTTTTTGCATTGTAAGATGATTTTGTATCTCTTTTGCATATGCTTTGATATTATTTTTATCACTAAATGCATCAAGATACAAAATGT
>JALULO010000063.1 GCA_027056215.1 Campylobacterales bacterium
GAGATATGATTTTTAAAGGATACACCATAGTTTACAAAGTTGATACCCAGGAAAACACTATTAATATAGCAGATATTTTTAACAAAAACAAGCGTTAGAAGATGTGGAAAAAATGAGGAAAAAAACTATACAAAATAAAACTATCCCAGCTAAAGCAACTACATTTTATACTACACTAACAATAAAAAAGTGAATGTCATGAAACTATATAAACTATATGAGATATTAAACGAATTGAGTCCTTTTGAATTGCAGGATTCTTGGGACAATAGCGGTTTGATTTTGGGTGATATGCAACAAGAGATTGGCAAGATATATTTGAGTCTTGATATCGAAGCGAGTATGTTTGAGAGTTTGGAGGAGGGGAGTGTGTTGGTCATGCATCATCCACTGATCTTCAAGGGGTTGAAGCAGGTTGATTTTGCGAAATATCCCTCCAACATCATCAAAGAAGCGATCAAGAAAGATATTGCGATTGTTGCGATGCATACCAACTTTGATCAGACGCATTTAAATCGGTATGTGCTTGAAGAGGTTTTGGGGTATGAGATGGTTGATCGTGATGGGTATCTTGCCTATTTTGATGTGCAACGGTCTTTTTCTTCCTTAGCGAAGGAGGTTGCTCAAAAGCTAGACATGGAGATGGTGCGTGTTGTTGAGGGTAGGGAGTTTATACAAAAGGCAGCTATTTGTACGGGTTCTGGGGCGAGTCTTCTTGATATTTTGGATGCGGATTGTTTGCTTACTGGCGACATCAAGTACCATGAAGCACTTGGCGCAAAAGAGGAAAAGATCGCTTTGATAGATATCGGTCACTATGAAAGTGAACGCTATTTCCCTTCGTGTTTGCAAAAAGAGTTGCAAAATAAAGGTATACATGCTATAATCGCGAATTCTAAAAACCCATTTAGCTACATCAAAGGATAAGCATATTATGAATCCATACATCAAACAGCTTGTTGAGCTCGTAGAGACTGATAAAAAGATTGACTCATTTGAGCCTAAAATAGCACAGATACAAACTGCGTTAAACGCAAAGTTAGAAGAGCAAAAAACGCTTGAAGATAAGATCGAACTTTACGAAGAAGAGTTAAAAGATACCGAAGTCAAACGTCAGAAAAACGAACTGCATTTGGCGGATTTAAGTGAAAAACTTGAAACTTTTGGTAAAAAAACTGCTGTTATCAAAACAGAAAAAGAACTCAAAGCATTGCAACTAGAAGAAGAGATCGCAAAAGAGCAAATTGCTTTTGCAAATGAAGAGATAGAAAGACTTGATAAGATTACAGAATTTAAAACACAAGAGATTACAGATATCAAAGAACAGATCGAACAGATGCAAGAGAGCGTTTCTGAACTAAAGTCCAACACAGAAGCAGAAGTAACACAGATCGAACAAGAGCGTTTAAAAGTTTTTGAAGAGAAGCAAAAGTTACTCTCAGAGATGAATCAAAACATCATCGTATTTTATGAAAAGATCAGAAGATGGGCAAAAAATACAACAGTCGTTCCTGTTAGAAAACAAGCGTGTTATGGTTGTTACATGAGAATCAACGATCATACCTATGCAAGTGTTATCAAAGGTGAAGAGATCACAACTTGTCCTCACTGTGGTAGGATTTTGTATCTTGAATCACAAGTTTCACCGCAAGAAGAAGAGACTACAGAGGAAAGCGCGAGTCTGTAGCGCAACGTTTTTTGTTTGCTCTTCTTTACTATGGTATGGGAGTTGTTGCGTATATCGTAAGCACTCCTGTACTTTTACTCCTCTCTTTGAAAGATAAATACAAACGATCCATACCATCACGTTTTTTTCTCTATGACAATCCCCCTTTTACACAAGAAGGTATCTGGTTTCATGCATGTTCGCTTGGTGAAGTAAAATCTCTACAACCGTTGATAAAGAAGATGCAAAAAACAGTCAATCTCTCCGTGATAACTAACACAGGATATGAAGCTGCGAAAGCCTTTGGGGTACAGAGGCGTTTTTTACCCTTTGAGATATTTTTACCATTTTGGATTCGTAAACAAAAAGCATTGGTCGTTTTGGAGGCAGAACTTTGGTATATGTTGTTTTTCAGTGCAAAGAGAAAAGGGATCAAAACCTACCTCTTAAATGCGAGAGTATCGGATCGTTCTTATCCGAGGTATAAACGGTTCACATGGTTTTACAAGCAAATCTTAAAAAATGTAGATGTGATTTTTGCCCAAAGTCACAAAGATAAAATACGCTTGCAATCTCTCGGGGCGGGGGTTGTTCATGTCAGTGGCAATATCAAAGCTTATCAGAATATCACGCTTTTGCACCATTTTCAAAAACCTTCATGCGAAGTGCTTACGCTTGCAAGTACACATGAGGGAGAAGAAGCGTTGATGCTTCATGCTCTTGATCTTCATAAAGAGCGTAAGATTATCGTTGTGCCAAGACACCCAGAGCGTTTTGATAAGGTGGATGTTTTTTTAACACAGTTATCGCATCAAAAGGGATTGAGATATCACCGCTTTAGCAAACAAGGCGATTTTGAGAGTGATATCATCTTACTTGATCAGATGGGAATGTTAAATGATATATACGCGATCAGCGATACGGTGATACTTGGTGGTTCGTTTGTGCAAAATGTAGGAGGACACAATCCTTTAGAACCGGCATGTTTTCACACAAAACTTGTAACAGGAAACTATATATTTAACCAAAAAGTATTGTTTCCCTTAGTAGATCATGTATGCTTTTGTGAGGTGGAAGATATCGAAAAAACAATCCAAAAAGCCAAGCCAACACAAATCAATACAAAAGTGGATATGATGCCGATCATAGAGGAGTTAAACAGTGTGGTATGAGATCAAAGATGATGTGGTTACATTTCGTATAAAGGCTGTGCCAAATTCGAGTAAAAATATTGTTAGCGGTATTTTAGATGATGCTTTGAAACTAAAGATCAAAGCACCAGCGGTAGAAGGGGCAGCAAACAAAGAGTTGGTAAAGTTTCTCTCCAAGATGTTCAAAGTCGCTAAGAGTGATATCACGTTTGTTGGTGGCGAAACGAGTAAACAAAAGCGTCTGCGTTTACCATACAATGAAAAAATAAAACAATTTATAGAAGATTTAGAGGAAGATAGATAGATGAATGAAAAAGCATATAAACTACTAGCGGTTCAAGAAGGAATCACCAACCGTTCAGCAAAAGATTTGATAGACAGAGGGTTGGTTTACAGCGGTGGTAAAAAAGTGGTTATGGCGAGGGCATTGATGTCTGGACGTACTACGTTTCGCGTGGAAAAACAAGCCAAAATCGTGAAAATATTTGAAGACGATAAAATCATCGCGATTAACAAACCCGCTTTTGTGACCAGTGAACAGATCGCAAAAAAACAAGGTTATCCTCTTTTACACCGCTTAGACAAAGAGACAAGCGGCGTACTTTTACTGGTTAAAGATGAAGAGTTTCGAGCCAAAGCGATACAGAGCTTTAAAAGTCAGGAAGTTGTGAAAGAGTACACTGCATGGGTTACAGGTGTGATCGCAGAACCCTTTACGATCGATGAACCACTCTTAACCATCAAAAGAAACAATACCGCTTACTCTAAAGTTTCAACAGATGGCAAAGAAGCTATCTCCGAAGTATCTCCTTTGGAAGTCCATGGAAAACGAACCAAAGTCAA
>JALULO010000064.1 GCA_027056215.1 Campylobacterales bacterium
TCTGCTTGTGGTGAACCGTAAACTGCTTCGATGGCATATCCTTTTGTTTCAAGTGAGAGCTTCAGATCAAAGACGAGAGGTGTTACCATAAAATCAAACTCATCATCAAGTCTCTTTTTAAAATCATCTACAGAGTGTACAGCATAATAATTTGCACCTTTGGTTTTGGAAACTCTTTCAACCAAATCACTGTTAAAGTCTATCCCCACACCGATAAAAGTCGTATAGATTCCTTTGTGTGACGCTTTGTCAACCATCCCAAAGAGTCCATCTTCTCTTAGTTCTCCAAGATTTGGCATCGCATCTGTGATAAAGATGATACGATTTTCATAGTTTTTAGGATCTTTTTGTGCCTCTAAAACAGAATCAAAAAGTTTTAATCCATTTTTATACCCAGCACTCCAGTTTGTGCCACCTCTGGGTTGCAGATCAAGAATATGAGCGGCGATTGCTTTCATGTTGGTATCTGCTACTTTGTGAAGCGGTTTTGCGAGATAAGAACGATTGTCAAAAAGGACGATACCTAAACGATCATCTTTGTGGAGGTGTTTAAGCATATTGACAAGTGATGTGTTTGCGATTTGCATTTTTGATTTTTGTGTTTGTTCTTGTTCCTTACTTTGCGGTTTTCTTTTTTGATCATAGTAGTATCTGTTAAAAGCCGATCCCATAGAACCAGATATATCTAAAACAACGACGAGATTAAGTTTTTTGCGTTTGAAATCTGAAGCTTTGATATTTGAATTTAACCCCACACTGAGATAGTACTCTTTTTGTCCGCTAAAAAGATTTTGTGTGATAGCCGTAGCGTAAGAAGGACAAAATAGATCTTCACATACACCCTGTTTACCCGTATCAAAATAGTGATCATAAAAGAGACCTTCATAGGTGATACTTTTTAACTTTGGAAGGTAATTGTTTTTGATATTGTCATAAAAATTATTGGCATCTTTTGCACCACCCGTAGCAAATCCGAGCTTATCATTTTGGACGAGTGATTTCATCTTCATGGCAGGTGCAACTGCCATAGGCATAGCAGACATCATAATCCGAGGTTGTTTGTGTAGTTTGGTAGCACCCATACTGATAGTGGCGTTGTATTCCCAGTCATCTACCACTTTTTTGGGTGTTGGTTTTTGTGACATTCCCGATAACAAGAGTACACTAACCACTAAAAATAAAAATAGTTTCATTTTTTGCCTTTTTATGATTCCATAATAGATATTATACATTAAAATTGAGTATAATTTGTGAATGTTACGAATATTTCTCTTCTTTTGTATGTCATTGTTATGGTCGGGTTGTTTTTTAAGTTTTACACCTAAAACAGAGCAAAACAAATCTGTATGGAAAAATCTACCTCCAATCGAAGCTTCCAATGGATCAAAAGATGCTGTAAAGCTTAGAAGCGACTGTGATAAAGTCGTCTCTTTAGCACAGTCCCAGCTTGGTACACGATACCGATATGGAGGTATGAGCGAGAGCGGTTTTGATTGTTCTGGATTTGTTTGTTATGTCTATCAAAATGCACTAGGAAAAAAGTTACCACACAGTGCTTTTAAACAATCTCGTTATGTAAAAATATATGATTTAGACGAACTTGATAAAGGTGATTTGGTGTTTTTTGATACCTCAGGGAGAGGCAAAATCAACCACTGTGGTATTTATCTGGGAGAGGGAAAATTTATCCATGCTTCTAGTGGTAAAGTCTATAGTGTGACTACTTCAGACTTAACCAAAGGGTTTTATAAAAAGGCATTTCGATGGGGTGGCAAAGTCCGTAAATGGTAAAAAAAGAGATTATCATCATCGGTGCAGGAGCTAGTGGTTTGATGGCTGCTGGGCGTTATAAAAACAGAGATATCGCACTCCTAGAAGCAAATGCCAAACCAGCGCAAAAGATCATGATATCAGGTGGTGGAAAATGTAATATCACCAATAAAAAGATCTCTCCTGATCACTACCTTGGTGAACAGGGATTTATCAAACAAGTATTGCAAGAGTATGGGCAGCATGCATTGTTAGCAGATTTTAAAAAGCAGGGTTTAGATCCTGTTTTACGAAAAGAAAATCAATATTTTTGCAAAAATAGTGCCAGTGAATTAGTTTCTGTTTTGATGCGTGCTTGTAAAGATATACCAATCTTTTATAACCATAAAGTTCACGCAATTGAGAAAAAGAAGGATTTTATCATCACAACGGATAAAGGGGTATTTGAAGCACAAAAAGTGGTTGTCGCTACAGGAGGGCTGAGTTATCCAAAGATCGGTGCGAGTGATATCGCTTTTAAAATCGCCGAGTATTTTGGGCATACGATTCATAGGTTGAACCCTGCTTTGGTTGGATTTACCCTGCAAAAAGAACAGTTTTGGATGAAAGAGCTTAGCGGTATATCTTTGCCTGTGAAAATCCAAATAGAGAGTAAAAAGATACAAGATGATCTACTCTTCGCCCATCGGGGGATCAGTGGTCCAGCTATCTTAAACAGTTCACTATATTGGAAAAGAGGAGAGATTGAAATAGATTTTGCACCAAATACTGTTTTAAATGAAACATTTTTTTGCCATAAAAAGCAGATATCAACGGCTTTGAAATTGCCAAAACGTTTTACCAAAGCTTTTTTAGATGCCATTGGTTTAGTAGATCAACCACTTTTTAAACTTGATACAACAGAACAAAAAAAGTTACAGCGTCTTAAATCGTACCGCTTTGCCCCTGCCGGAAATTTTGGTTATACCAAAGCCGAAGTAACCAGTGGTGGTATAGCTACAGATGAGATTGATGTAGATACCATGATGAGTCAAAAGTGCAAAGGACTCTATTTCCTAGGTGAGTGCTTGGATGTCACCGGTGAGCTTGGTGGTTACAATTTTCAATGGGCATTTTCAACGGCACAGAGATTAACCGTATAGTTAGTGCAGTAATAACCTACACACACTCTCCACAGATCATGATTATAATACCCTTATTCAAACATAAGGATTATAATATGAAAAAATTAGCAGTTATAACATTGGTTTCTTTGCTGAGTGTCTCTTCTTTGCTGGCTGATGGCATGAAGTGTGGAGCGGGTAAATGTGGTAGTAGTACCAAAAGCACAAAAGGGGTAAGTAAAACACTTTTTGACAGGATGCAAAAAGATGGATTTATGATTACCCTCTCTTCTGAAAAGCCCCTTGTTGTAGGTGACAATACGATTTTTGTAACATTGCAAAAGTCAGAGAAGAAAGTTAGTGATGCGAAAGTAAAGATCAAGTTTTTTATGCCTGAGATGCCGGGTATGCCCTATATGGAATATAAAGAAAAGCTCAAACGAAAAGGTGATCATTTTACCGGTAGTGTAAATTTAGGTATGGGTGGTACATGGCAGTATCAGTTAAAGTTTAAAGATGCACAAGAAGTTGTACATAAAGTCCATGGAAGTGTCAATCTATAGCCATGAAACATATGATACTTTCAACACTTTTTGCCCTTAGTTTACAAGCGCAAAATTTGGATTCTCTTATCACACTTGCGTATAAAAATGATCCCACCCTCGCACAGCTACAAGAAGGTATGGCATTGTCAAAACGCAAGAGTGAAGCAGCTGCTTTATGGGAAAATCCAAATCTAACACTAGGTGCTACAGATTTGAGAGTGGATGATTTGACAACGCGATCCTTAGAACCGATGCAGACGCATTTTGTCTCCCTTTCCCAAAAGATACCACTATGGCATAAACTGGCTCTTTCAAAAGCCCTTTTTCAAGGAAAAGAGAAGATCGCAAAGTATAGGGTAGAAGATGCAAAACGAAAAATACTCTCCCAACTTACCGGATTGGTTTATCTGAGTGTGATTGTTGATAAAAAAATAGCACTCATCACCAAAAACAGAAAAAACCTACACCACATCAAACAACTTTTACAAGGGTATCAGGCAGATGCAGAGTATATCATGGAAGTAGAGCAGTCGCTTTTATTGTTACGTTCTCAAAAAGAGATGTTACTAGCACAAAAAGCACTCTACCTTCAGAAGATTCAAAAGCTTACATTTGTTAAACCCACCTCTATAGAAGTACAGACAAAGTTTGTAAATATCAAAGCAAAAGTGGATATGAAACATCCTTTGCTTGCTATGTATGCACAAGATATCAAAATAGCACAAAAAGCGACAGAACTTGCACATGCAAAACAAAAACCAGATATCAAAGTGAGTGGTGGTTATTTTCAGCGTGCAGGAAGGGCAGACTATCTTAACTTCTCTGTTTCTATGCCTTTACAGGTGCAGGGCAGGGAGAAGATAGCTTTGCAAGAGGCAAAGATCGCCTTGAAGATGCAACAGCATAAAGCCGATGCTTTACATAACCGTTTTGACAATGCTGTCAAAATGCTTGCCATCATAATGCATAAAAACCGTACAACATACCGCTTGTATCAAAAACGTATATTGCCCAAACAGAAACAAATTAGTGCTTATTTAAGGGCAAAAAACAGGTTAAATGAAATTACCATGATCAAGTTGATTGACAATGCGAACAAGGTGATAACATTGCAAAACTTGGCTTTAGATGAGTTGGCATCTTATTTTAAAGCCTATGCAAAGATGAGGTACTATTTATGAGATTTTGGATATTGATACTCTTTACGCTCTCTTTAGATGCGAAGATACTAGAAGTAAAACAACTTTTTAATTTTTCAACAATCAGCGTTAAAAAAGAGATACTTGCACAAACACAAACATACTATGGCCGTACTGGAGTTGATGAGAGTAAAGTCCATGATATAGCGCTACGTTTTGATGCCTATGTGACTAGATTGTTTGCCAATAAGCGTTATATGAAGATTAAAAAAGGGGATATGCTTTTTAAGCTCTATTCTAAAGAAGTGATATCCGCTCTTGAAGAGTTTAGACTCTCTTCGCATATCTCTAAAAGTGCAAAAAGAAATGCCCTTTTAAAGCTGAAACTACTTGATCTACCAAACTTAGACAAACGTGCAACTATGCAAGAAAGCTTTGTTTATACATCACCGGTTACGGGCTATGTTATCGCCAAAAACATACAAGAAGGCAGTTTTGCAAAAAGAGGAAAAGTACTTTTACAAATCGCTGATTTTTCGACGATATGGGTGATCGCAAATGTATATCAAAAAGATATTGCTTTTGTTCATAAAGGGATGAAAGCCAAGATCAAAACCCAAGGATTTCCTCCTCAAGAAGGTGTTATAGATCAAGTCTATCCAACCGTAGATGCAAAAAATCAAACGATTCCAGTACGGATTGTGATCAAGAACAATACAAACCTTTTCCCAGGACTTTTCAGCAAAATAAAAATCACCAAAAATAGTGCCCCAAGACTCATATTGCCCAAAACTGCAATCATCCAAAAAGGAGAGAAAAGTTATGTGTTTATACCACAAAGTGATGGATCATTTACACCAAAAGAGATTCATGTAACACAAATAAACAGCCAAAATTTTGCGATCCATTCAGGCTTGAAAGAGGGCGATAAAGTAGTAGACAAAGCACTATTTTTACTCGATAGTGATGCTATGACAAATGGATTGTATGACGAGGAAGAAGATGATGATTGGTGATGATTGGAGTCTAAATTCCCCATTTTATACCTGTGTTTTTAGAAACAGGTAATTAAAAACAGGTAAACCTCCGGTTCTGCCGGAGGTTATGACTCCAAGAGTCAAAATGATATTCTCTCTTTAAAACCGCTCAAAACTAGTAAATGCGCTTTCATGAAGTGAAAAATTTTCTTAACATTTCGTAATATTTTTTCTTCAAAAAGAGCCGGAGACATATAGTCATTATACGAATGCAATGTTTTACGGATCAATAGATGTACAAATGCACTCTAAAGCTATCATCCGAGATTATCATAGTTCAAAAGATACAAAAGATATGATCCAAATATATTAGCCGGATAAAGGGACGAAATAACGCTTTTATCTTTCTTCTTATGCTCTAAATCGATTGTTTATTTCAGCGTATTTCTTTATGTGTGTAAATACTTTCTCATCATAAAAATTAAATTATTTAAATTTTCATTAAATATTATAGCTAATTAAGTAAAAATTTAATATTATGAATTTTTTGTTAAATTAATTACATAATTTGTCGATATTAGAATAATTGTATATTTTTAGAAAAGGATTTTTATGCGTAAATCAAATATATGGGTATGGGCTCTGTTAGTTGCACTGTTAAGCGGCTGTGGCGGAGGCAGTACAAAACCGGCTTCAGGTGGAGGTGATCCGGGGCAAAGCAGTTCCGGTCAGCCGGGTAGTGGTACGGGAGGCGTACCGCCTGTAAATTCCGGCGTAAATCTGGAAGTGGTTAAGGATCAGGTGGCGATAGGCAAGTTGATGCGTTTTGCCGATACGAAAGACTGGTATTTCACACGTAACGGACAATTGTCCGATGTTATTTTTGATTCGGCTGAGTCTCATGACAGTGGTACAGGTTCTGCGATATTGGAACAATCGAACACTGACTGGACGAAAACCGACAGACTTTTTTCTACCTTTTTATTGCCTGTACAACCCGGTAAAAGTTATACACTCTCTTTTTGGATGAAGTCAGAGACCATGCAACCCTCTTTGGAAGTGTATGGTGTCTATTGGGATAAAAACCAGAAAGAGCTTGAAAACTCCAGAGGAAGCCAAATTGCCAACTCTGTTGTCAATAAGTGGGAACAGGGCTTTATTCGCATTAATATACCGGACAATGCTGCTATTAAATATTTTTCTATCAAAGTATTTATGGCGCATCAGGGAATCAACGGAAAAATATGGGTGGATGATTTTGCATTTCATGAGGGCAATCAATTACCCGCAAGATCGCCGAAAAAAGTGTTTAACGGTACTGTGACGAAAGTGGATCAGTTAGGCAATATGCAAATTTCTGAGAATGGAAACTGGAAAGATTTTTTCCCGTTTGCTATTGTGGATGTTGCCAATGGCAGAGATTTAAGCGTATATGCAAATCAAGGCTTTAACATGAAGTTGAATGCATGGGGTGTGGATGATGTAAACAATGCATATGCCAAAGGGCTCTATACCGCGCTGAATATTACACTGCCGATGATGTATGATAGCAAAAATGTTTCGGAGCTGGAAACCAGACTGCAGAATATATTGAGCAATCCGGCTGCCGCAGGAAAACTGCTCTTTTACTATGCGGACAACGAATTTTTCAATCGTCTGCCGAGAGTGGTCAATACCGTAAACGCTATCAGAGCGAAAGACAATGGAGCCAGACCGATCTATATGTTGCAGGGAGATTATGCGCTTACGAGAAAGTATAACGATCTCAGTGATATTGCCGGAGCATATGTCTCAACAAACAGATTGCAGGAAGATCCGTCTGTGATCGAGCAACCGAGTATGTTTGAATATGAAAATATGGATCGTACGCCGGATCAGAAGCAGCCGGTAGTCTTTGCAGAGATTACCAGAGGGGTAAAGCAAAACTTCCGCCCTGTGCTCTTCGGCGCGATTGCCAAAGGTGCGAGAGGTGTGGCATTTTGGAGAGACGGCGGCAGCGCCGGTGACATTACCAAACGTGTTTGGTGGAACGATTTGCCGAATATCAAACAGGAAATTGACAAAATGATGGCTGCCGGGATTATCCAGGCAGATCACAATCCTGCTTTTCAGGTAACGTCATCTAATAAAGAGGTGATTGCGGGAACAAGAGTGGTGAACGGTGTCGGGTATATTATCGCCGCCAATCCGACAAGCAGCGCTGTCAATGTGACTTTTGGACTTTCAGGACTTGGATATACGCCTTCAGCTTTACAGGATTTTATTTCCGGAGCGGCAACAGGAACCGTTTCCGCAACCAATGCTGCTTTTTCAATTCCACCATACGGTTCACGGGTGATTAAACTTCTTCAGTAAATACCATTTTAGCGATACAATCGTCTCTTCGGAGACGGTTGTAATCAAACACCAAGAGGAAGAAGATAAAAGGTTATGACTTTTTTTGTTTTCAAGTACTAAATCTTTGGTTAGATTCTTTCTAATTAAATCTGATTCTTTACCCTATGCAAAAACTTTATGAACTCGTCTTAAATGTTTGTTAGTACAGTGGTTTATGTGTATATAGATATAATCACCATATACCCATAAGGAGTGTTTTACATGAGAAGAGTAAAGATAGTGATAACACTAGGACCTGCTAGCTTGGATTTTGAGATGATCAAATCATTGATTTTAACGGGTGTGAATGTTTTTAGATTAAATTTTTCGCATGGAGACCATCAATCTCATAGCCAGTCTATCCAAAAGATACGTCAGGCATCGGAGGAACTTGGGCGTGAGGTGGCAATATTGCAAGATATATCGGGACCGAAGGTGCGTATTGGGAAGGTTGATGGTGTCTTAAAACTTCATCATGGTGAGACACTTGTTTTAGCAAAAGAAGCAGATCCTTCTGATAGTAAGGTTTTGGATATCTCGTATCCTGCTATCATAGATATGGTAAATATCGGTGAAGAGGTTTACTTTGCGGATGGAACGATTCGTAGTGTTGTTGTTGAAAAAACATCGCAAAGGCTTTCGTTAAAGCTTTTAACAGATGGTGAACTCAGCTCTCACAAGGGTGTCAACTTTCCGCATACAAAGCTAGAAATCTCTGCGATCACGGCTAAAGATGAAAAAGATTTAGCATTTGGAAGTAGACATGATATAGATATCGTAGCACTCTCTTTTGTGCAACATAAAGAAGATATCATCAAAGCAAAACAGATCATGAAGCAACACAATTTTGATCCTACTATTATTGCTAAGATTGAAACGACAAGAGCGATTGAAAATCTTGATGAGATACTCTCAGAGGTACACGGTGTCATGGTCGCACGGGGTGATTTGGGCGCTGAGTTTGGGGTAACAAAGTTGCCGCGTATTCAAAAACATATCATCTCCGTAGCCAATAGGGCAAATAAACCTTCTATCACTGCAACACAGATGCTTACATCGATGAAAGAAAATCCTTTTCCTACACGTGCGGAGGTAAGTGATATCGCCAATGCAGTTTATGACGGTACAGATGCTGTGATGCTTAGTGATGAAACTGCGGTGGGTAAGTATCCGATTGAAGCAGTCAAAGTACTGCATGAAAGTATCAAAGATGTTGAAAAAGAGTATCCTTATGTTAAAGATTTTAAACCTGTAAATAGTTCAGATGCGGTTGCCAAGGCTGCCGTACAGTTGGCTTCCAATCTTAAAAAAGAGGCATTGGTGGCTTTTACAAGTTCTGGATATAGTGCGAAAGCACTTTCACGCTATCGTCCAGGTGTCAATATCTATGCAGTTTCCCATTCTCTAAAAACACATCGCCGTCTAAATCTGGTTTGGGGTGTGCATTCACTTTTTGTGATGCCGAAAAATGATAATCCCAGTAAACTGTTATATGATTTTATCAAAAGATTATTGGATGAGAATAGGATTAGTATGGAAAAACGTTTTGTTGTGATTATGGGAAGTTCTAGTGGTAAAAAAGGCTCAACGAATCTTATCAGATTGCTTGATAAAGAGGGTATGGAATCAGTACTTAAATATAAATTTTAAATCTAAGCAATTAGAGGTGTCCTATAGTAAAACAGTGCTATAATCCCAATCTAAAAAATATTAAGGAGCATAAAATGGCAGTACCGGAAAATGTAGGATGCAACAATGAAATCTGTATGAAAAGAGATATCTGTAAAAGAAATGAAATAGCAAAAAATGGCAAAGCTGTTGAAGTTAAAACTTTCGGTGGAACAGAAGAAAAAGGTTGTGGTAAGTTTATACAAAAATAATAATAAATAATATCTATATATAAGTTTCCTTTATAATTATACCTGCTATAATAAATGCAGGAAGGATATCAATGGAAACTTATAAGATACATAATATCGCTGGATATCTTGCTAATGTATTTTTAAAGAATCCCTTGACCATGATTTTGGGAATCGCCATACTCGCACTGGGTTATATCTCTTTGGAAGTGATGCCAAGAGAAGAAGATCCTCAGATCGAAGTGAGTGGTGGTTCTGTGATTATCGCTTTGCCGGGTGCTTCTCCACAAGAGATTACCAATGTCATCGTAAAACCTTTGGAACGCCGTATCAGTGAGATCAAAGGTGTAGAAAACATCTATGGCACAGCGATGAACAATGTCGGTATGGTCAATGTGCAGTACTATATCGGTGAAGACAGAGAGTCTTCAAACCTCAAACTGTATGACAAAGTGATGCAAAACATGGATTCGCTTCCTATGGGAACGATGCCTCCACTTATCAAACCTTTTGATATCGATATCGATATTCCGATACTGTCTATTGCATTTTATAAACTGCCTAATGGCAAAATTGACAACATAAAACTCTACAAGACGATTCGGGATTTGCAACAAGATATCAATGGTATTGAAAATGTTTCAAAAAGTATTTTAAAAGGTGCCAAAAGACCACAGTTCAATGTCATGATCGATCTTGATAAACTCTCCGCGTACCATATCTCACTCGGACAGATTGCACAGGCTATCAAAGCTATTTCTAGAAACTCACCCCAAATAGACGCACCCACAGATGACAATACACTGATCGTCTTTGGTATCAAAAATGCGATTGAAGATATCGGTGATCTTAAAAGTTTGATTGTCGCTGAGTATCGTGGCTCTCCTATCTATTTGAAAGATATCGCAAATGTGACGTATAACTATGATATTCAAAACTTTCAGAAAGTATTACTCACCTATAAAGATACAAATACAACATTTCGTGATGCAGGTGATCAAATCACGCTGACGGTCGCAAAACTCAAAGGGACAAATGCTGTACATATCGCTGAAAAAGTGGTGGCAAAAGTTGAGGAAAATAAAGAAGTATTGAAAGAGCAGGGGGTTGGTTTTATCGTAACACGTAACTATGGCGAACGTGCCAATGAAGCGGTTAATGAACTAGTGCATCATCTGGTGATTACGATTTTGATTATCTCTTTTATATTGATACCTTTTTTGGGCTGGAGAGAATCTTTGGTTGTGACCATCGCTGTACCGATGATTTTGGCTGCAACGCTTTTTATCGCTTATATGACAGATCAGACGATTAACAGGATCACACTGTTTGCCTTTTTACTCAGTCTTGGTTTGATTGTCGATGATGCGATTATCGTGATCGAAAATATTCACAGACGCTTACATCTTAAAGAGAGTGAATCAGTATCCTTTGATCAAGTGATCGTCGAGGCTACGGATGAGATTGGTCCTTCTACAAACATCGCGACTATCGCAATCATGCTGACGATGATACCGATGGCATTTGTTGGTGGGATGATGGGGCAATTTATGACACCGATCCCTTTAAACGTACCCGTTGCTTTGGCTGTTTCCCTTTTTGTAGCATATGTTTTTACACCTTTTTTAGCCAAAAAATTGATCAAAAATACACACGGCGATGCAGACCATGCGTTAGATACACAGATACCACAAAAGGTAAGTTTACTACGAAAGATAGTAGGTACTGTTATGAAAAAACGCAAAAAGAGTGATGACTGATGGAGAAGTTGATTTATAGCATATTGCAAAGTAGATTTAAAAAGATCATGGTTATTGCCATCGTGTTGATGTCTCTTGGCGGTGCGGTGATGATGATACCTTCAAAGTTGGTGCTTGCAAAGATGCTACCGGGTAAAAGTGCCAATACTTTCACGATTTATGTGGATACTCCGACAAATAGTTCCATCCATCAAACAGCAGCAGTGACAGAGTGTATCGGCGATTTTTTGAAAAAAGAGAAAGAAGTAACAGATTTTGAGATTTATCTGGGGCAGGGTGCACCGCTTGATTATGCTGGGTTGGTAAAGGGAAGTGATTTTAAACGCATGAAGTATCAAGCTGAGATTGTTGTAAACTTTACAGATAAACATACCCGTGATGAACCCACCTATATGATGGTTCATCGGATGCGTCCACTGATAAACAAAACATGCAGTGGTGTAGTGGATGGGACGGTGATTAAATTTATAGAGATGCCATCAGGTCCTCCGACACTTGCTACGATTGTGATTGAGTTGTTTGGCAAAGATGCAAAACTGATGCGCCATACAGCAAAAAGAGTTGCAGATATCTTAAAAGAAACAGATGGGCTTGTAGATGTAGATATCATGCAAGATACGATCTTTACCAAATACGAACTCGTACCGGATAAAGAGAAGATCATACGAAGTGCACTGAGTGTTGAACAGGTAAACCAGATCATCTACCTTGCGTTTAAAGGTATGCCCATCGCTGTGAAAAATACACGTAACCAACAAGACCAGATCCCGATCTTTGTCAGGCTTTCAGAAAAATCACACCGTTTCAAAAACAATGGACGTGAAGCGCTTGAGCGAAAACTCTCCTCTTTAAAACTGATGAATAAACGGGGTATGATGATACCGCTAAAAGAGATCGTTTCTGTAGAACCTGTACCCTCAAGTCCGACAATCTTTCGTAAAAATCTGCAAAACATGGTTACGATCACAGCAGAGTGTGATATGGTAAGTCAAGTGTATCCACTCTTAGATGCCAGAGATATCATGCAAAAAAAGTTGCAAGATGAATTTAATGTCACTAAAGTTCCGGGAATCTCAACGTATATGTTTGATTTAAATTTAAAGTCCAAAAACAATGGCGAAAAACTACTCTTGCGTTGGGATGGTGAGATGAAAGTATCACTCGACACATTTAGAGATCTTGGTGGTGCGTTTATCGCGGCGCTTGTTTTGATGTTTTTACTGATGGTGGTTTATTATAAGTCATTTGCTTTAAGTGGTATCGTACTTGCAGGAAGTTTTCTCTCCATCATCGGTGTGATAGCTGGACACTGGGTTACCGATAAGATACAATTTTACTTCACCGATACAAACTTCTTCTTAACGGCTACGTCATTGATCGGATTTATCTCACTCATGGGAATCAGTGCCCGTAGTTCGCTTTTGTTGATCGATTTTTCAAGATCATTGATCGCCAAAGGCATGGAGCAGAAAAAAGCGATATCGGTAGCAACCGCAACAAGAGCAAAACCGATCATGTTAACAGCCGTTGCGATTATCCTAGGAAGCTTACTACTTGCAACCGATCCGATCTTTGGAGGACTCGGTGTTGCCTTGATTTTTGGTAGTATGGCAGCAACACTCGTCTCTCTCTTCTTTATCCCCGTGCTGATGGACAATGCTGAAGCGATGCACTGGTTAGCCAAAGAGAAAAAGTAACCGTGTAAAAAGTTGGCTCTGTTACAGAGTTAAAGGTGCACAAAGATTTGTTCTGCACGCAAGCGACTTTTTGGGAGTTTTGCATTGAAGTCCTCTTCATGATGATAGCCTATCGCCA
>JALULO010000065.1 GCA_027056215.1 Campylobacterales bacterium
ATGAAGTACCAGTGATCGGTGACAATACGATGATTGCACCTGGTGCTAAGATTTTAGGACCGGTAACGATTGGTAAAAATTGTGTTATTGGCGCAAATGCAGTAGTCTTAAAAGATGTACCTGATCACTGTGTCGTTGGCGGTATACCGGCAAAGATACTAAAAACTGATATCGATATCTCTAAATATCGTTGAATTTTCTTCCCTATTTCATGCAAATGCTTTTTGCATAAAATAGAAAATATCTTCTTCTTTATATAGTAAGTTAAAAAAAATCTCAAAAGCATAAACACCTTGATTTAAAAGCATCTCAGAACCATCTTTAACCATGAGATTATGTTCGCATGCAAGTTGTAAAAAGGGTGTATTTTGATTGTAAATGACATCGATTGCATATTTGGCATTTGCAAAGATCTCTTTTAGCATAGTTTGGGGTAGGGGAAGATTGTTATCTTGTAAACCAGCTGAGGTCGTATTGACTATCAAATCATATGTTTGAAATTTAAAACTCTTCCAATCAAAACAGGTATACCCTTTTTGTATGAAAAAATCCAGTCTTTTTTGTGAGCGATTTAAGATAGTGCAGGGGATAGCATTTTTTCTAAAAATAGCAGCCAAAGCTTTTGCTGTACCACCAGCTCCCAAGATCAAGACATTTTTGATTTCTCCAAAAGAGGATGCAGATTTGAAAAATCCAGGGGCATCGGTATTGTATCCGATGAGTTTTCCCTCTTCATTGATTACTGTATTGACTGCACCGATGTCGTTTGCTATGCCCTTGATTTCATCACAAGATTTAAATGCAACTTCTTTATGCGGTACTGTAACGTTTATCCCTACAAGTCCTAATTGTAAAAATTTCTTTTTAAAAAGTTTGGGATCTTTTAGTTGATAACGTGTATAGCAACCATTTATATTTAATCCTTGAAGTGCATAATTATGCATCAAAGGGGAGAGTGAATGAGTGACAGGATTACCAAAAATGGCAAAGAGTTTATTTTCTTTCTTCATGTAGTTTTTCCAATGAGCTTAAATTTGCTGCAAGTTTATTGTGTACTTCAAGATATTCTAACGCTTCTTTGCTATCTGCTACGATACCTGCACCCGCTTGAAATACGATTTTTTCATCATCAAGATAAGCTGTACGTATCGCGATAGCACTGTCCATATTGTCATCAAAACCAAAGTACCCTACAGCACCGCTGTAAAAACCTCTTTTAATATTTTCATATTCTGCGATAAGTTCCATAGCTCGTATTTTAGGTGCTCCTGTCATCGTACCGGCTGTAAATGTTGCAGCAAATAGATCAAACATATCATATTTTTCATCGAGAATAGCATCGATATCACTTACCATATGCATCACATGAGAATAGCGTTCAACTCTCATCATCTCTGTAACTTTGACCGTACCGCTTTGGGCAACACGACCGACATCATTTCGCCCTAGATCTACAAGCATCAAGTGTTCGGCACACTCTTTTTCATCATGTAACATCTCTTGGGCAAGTTCTATATCTTTTTGTTCGGTATTGCCTCTAGGTCTTGTACCTGCAATCGGTCTGAGCAGTATATGATTGTCATGTAGTCCAACCATCACTTCAGGTGAACTGCCTGCTATAGTAAAATCTTCAAATTCAAGTAAAAACATATAGGGGGAAGGATTTTGACTACGTAAAACTCTATAAAAACTTAAAGGATCTATATTTGCATATTGCGTAAAACGATTTGACATCAATATCTGAAATACATCGCCACTTTTGATCATCTCTTTTGAGTTTTGTACCATTTCAAAAAACTTTTCTTTTGAAAATGCAAAATTTCCTTGTTTTGAATCAATAGTTGTTTTTTTGATATCAACATAAGAATAAGGTTCTTTTAAATAATCGATGATATCCTCAAGCCTGTTTTTATATAAATCATCAGCACTAAGAAGTGTTAAAGTGTTTGTTTTATGTGAAAATGCGATGGTAAGTTTTGGTCTGATGAGATCAAGGTCGGGTGAGTTTAACTCATCTTTGAGAGTATCCATATAGGGTTTTAAAACAGGTTCAAATATCTTTACACCATCATATCCTATAAAGCCTACAAATCCGTCTGTAAAACCGATATTGAGTTTATGTGAAAGTGTGGCATATTTTTTTTTATCGATATTTTGATAATACTCTTTTAGATAAATAAAAGGACTTTTTGTTTCTATAAGGGTTGTTCCATCTTCTTTTATAATAGTTGTCTTTTCATCTTTATAGGTAATACGTTCTTTTGCTCCTATAAAAATAAAACTATAATTACCTTTTTCAGAATTGATGGCACTTTCAAAGAGAAGAGAAATCTCATCAGGAAATTTCTCTTTTAATTTTGTATAAACTGCAATAGGCGTTAGCTGATCAAATAAAATTTGTTTCGCATACACTTATTTTATCCTATAAATATATGCATCAGGATTGATTTTATTTTGAATAGTTGGTAGATTTTGTTTTGCTTTAGCTTTAGACGTATATGGTCCGACCAATACTTTTTTGATTTTTCTACCTTTAATTACCATAGAGCGAACAACATAGTCAAAACCTGCATTTTTTATCTTTTGGAGAAAGTGTTTATCCGGAAAACTGCTTGCAGTTGCTCCAACTTGTACAAAATAGCCACTAAGTGTGGATAGTTTAGTTATGGTAGGGTGCTTTTCAATAACAGACGAAATGATAATTTCTTTTTTTGTTTGATGTATTTTGGAACTTTTTGGTTTTGCATTTTCAATAGATATTTTTGATGTTATCTTTTTGGTACTTGCTTTTGTAGTTTCAACTTTATGTACAGCTTCTTTTTTAATTTGTGCTATAGATGCAGTTAAATCATTTGCTTTTGCTTTTATCACATCATGCGGTTTTTTTATCTTGTCTATTGTAGTGTTTATACTATTTTGAACAACTGTATCTGCATTTTGTGCAGCATCTTGTGCTTTTAATTTTCGAACCATCTCTTCAAATTTAAGATCTGTTTCCGAAGATTCATCAACGATCGGTTCTTGCTTAAATAAATCATTGGTATCTTCTACTCGTTGACTTATCTGATCTATAGAATCGTCAGCTTTTTGTGTTACATCTTGATTTACTTGCGCGATACTATTATCTTTTATGTGATCAGAACCGCTAAATAACTTCATCAGTACAAGACCAATTAAAAAGATCAGAATTAATGATGCGGCTAATAAAAGAAGTTTTTTAGTCTTTTGTGTTCCATTCTCTTCTTTTTCCAACACAATATCGCTTAAGTCATTAGACTTGTTTTGTTTAACTTTTAGTTTATCTTCCATATGTTCTCTCCTCTTTTGAACTGTTTTTTTACATATGCCTAGCCCATGAAGAACCACGCTCTTTAGCATAGACCTTCTTAGGCAAATTAAGTATATTAAACTCTTTTGGTATATCTGCATTTGGATACATTTTCCACTCTCTTGGTAGCTTTAAAGCTAATTTGGCGGAAAGATTTTTGGCAATCTGACATCCTTCACTAAATGTAGTGTGTCCTTTATGAATATAAACATGTAAATGTCCTGGTGTTTTACTCTCATAAGCTGTAAAATTTAGATAACCTTCTTCGCGAAGTAAAAGTTGTAATCGATGCCAGAATTTTTCAGTATTTCTGCCGTTATAATCAAA
>JALULO010000066.1 GCA_027056215.1 Campylobacterales bacterium
CATCTAGCATTTTGCGTAATGTTTCTGTACGATCCATGGCTCTTTGCAGATCATCCATCTTTAGAACCAGAAGAAACTCTTCCCCTCCCCATCTGGCAATAAGATCATCCTGACGAATATTTTTTTTGAGCAAAAAGGCGAACTCTTTGAGTACATCATCTCCTACTGTATGTCCGTAATTATCATTGACCGCTTTAAAATCATCAATATCCACTACAATCAATGCAAAATTATTTTCTTCTTTCAATAACTGTTCCAATCTTAGATCAAAATATTTTTTCCTGTATACACTGGTCAGAGCATCTACTTCTACTTCTGCTTCCAAACTTTTTTTCTTTTCATAAATATCAGTAACTCTGGAGAGCGTAAAAAGTCTATGAGTCTCTTCTATTGCTGTTGACTGCATAATAAAAGTATCATTGCCGATATTAAGATTGATCTCACTGCCTCTGATATGTTTATGCAGTTCATTATAACTTTTAATGTTTTTATTGACATAGGGATAGAGTTTCAATGCTTTTGCTTTGATCTCATCCAGATTCTCTGTATGAAAGTAATGAAGAAAAGTCTGATTTGCAAATTCAATTCTATCATCTGAATTTGTAACAAAAAGCAGTGAATTCTGTGCATCAATGATCTTCTGCAACGCATGATAAAGCAGTGTAGTCTCGTTACTGTACTGCAAAAGCTGCTGTTGTGCCTGTGTCATTTTTGTAATATTCTGAAGTAAGACCAATGCAATGTCATGATTATAATGGTCAAGAGAAATATTCATATAATAACCGTTTTTCTGAATGGTCTTAAATGTATATGTGAAATCTTTTTTTTCAAATACTTCCTTTAATTTCTCTTCAAAACCTAAAAATTCCGGCATATGCATTAAAACATCATCCCCTTCATAAGGCACATTTTCCATATATTTAAGTACCCCCACAGAAGTATTTACCACCTTAAGATCTCTGTCGATTAGCAGATACTCAAAAATATTCTTGGAAAGTATTGCATTGAGTATTATCTGTATATTAGTCATTGAATATCTCCTTCGCAAGTGCAATGAACATTTTCTCTACATTGATATCGTTTTTAGCGGAAGTAAGAAAAACATTCTCTATATTCTGCAAAGATTTTATCTGATCCAATTTAAGCAGGTCTGATTTGTTATAGGCTATCACATAGGATCCATTCGGATTGATCTGTTTAAATACTTCCATATGTTCATCCAGATTCTTTATAGTTTCAAAACGGCTTACATCTCCAACCAAGATAGCTCCTGATGCACCGCCGTAATAGGTTTTCGGAATAGATTTCTGGGGTGTTGCACCTTCAAGATCCCAAATAAGAAGTTCACACTCTTCATCATTCAAGAGAATCTTTTTCTTGGATATCTTGACTCCTATAGTAGTAAGATATCTGTCATCAAAAGTATTATCCACATATCTTCTGATAAGACTAGTCTTGCCGACATTGAAGTCACCGATGAGTAATATTTTTTTTCTAATCATTGATTGTTTTCTTTATGGTATTTATTATTTTTTCCTGATCAATCTTGAATCTTATCTTGATTCGTCTTGAAGCTTCTTGGTCTTCTACTGCATTTACAATAATGGGATTTTCATTGGCAAAACCTTTTGCTTTCAGTATCTTATAAAGATGAAATCTTTTCGAAACACCTAACCCGGACAAATACTCTTTAATTCTCCATGCTCTCTGCTCTGAGAGTTTTTTATTGAAAGTATAATTCCCGCTACTATCGGTGTAGCCTTCTATCACGATCTCTTTTATAAAAGGAGCGATCTTCTCATTGCCCATTAATATCTCAATGTATTGTTTGAAATTCTCTTTAAGCAGTTGCAATGATTCTTTCCTTGGAAGCGTCTCTCCTACTTTAAACAGTTTTCTGTTTTTAAAATCTAAAGAGCCGTCTTCTTTATGAAAAACATCACTGTTCTTAAACACTTGTGCTAATTTTTTCAAAATATACACTTTTATCCCAGTAGTATTTTCTATATGATCCAATTGCTTTTGCACTTTCTCATATCGGGATGTAAATCTGTTCAGTTTTTTTTCCAACAGATCAATCTTTTTTTGAAATACTCCTACCTTATCAGAGAGCTCACTTTCAAATTTTGTTATTGCTTTATCTTGCTGACGTGAAAGTCTCTTGTCTACTTCTTCCAAAGGCATATGTAACTCATTTATAAGATGCTCACCTGTCTCTTTAAAAATAATATTTTTAATCGTATAAAAATCATTCATCGATGAGATATTTCCAAAAACATGTAATTTATCATTTATACGTTTTATATGTACATTTTGGTCTGTCTTTTCAAAAACACGCTTCTCTAAACGATATAAGGAATAATACTGATCTCCCAAATACAAAAGATATCCCAAAAAAAGTATACCCACCACGATCAATAGCATTTTTGCGGGGTTCTTTCCTTGACCTTTTTTGCTAGATCCCAAACGCTTAATTTTTTTGTTCTTTGGCTGCGTATGTAAAAAAGTATGCATCTTTTGAGAGATATCTTTGACCTTTTCAGTGCTGTCGTCTCCATCAAAGTGTTGAAAGAATCTACTGTATTTCTTTACCAGCTTTGCAAAAAACTCATTAATGCATAATCGTTGTTCATGATCAGGTTCAGAATCCAAAAATGCAATAATATAAACAGAACCTGCACTCTCAATGTAAAGGGTCTCGTTCCCGTAACTTACTATCTGTACTTCGGATGACTTTGCATCCTCATTGTTCTTGATCCAGTCATTCACAAAATCCTTGATGGCACTTGCCATGGAAGCAACCATATGAGGATCATCGATCTCCTGATCTTCCAAATGTGCCTCTGCGATGAGAAGCCCACTCTCTTTATGAATAACAAAAAGGGAAGAGATCACTGCATTACTGCTCTCTTCAAGTAAGAGTTCAGTTTCACTGACTCCACTCACTTTGGATTTAAATTTACGTTTGTATCTGTCAAAAGAGAGACCGTCTTCTATCTTTTCATTGATATTATCCATCATCTCTTTAATAGCTTGTGTCACATACTTTGAGATCATTCCACCCATGATCGGATAGAGAGCATCAATCATTTTATCTTTGTTCTGCTCTATCTCTTTGGAGATAGCCGGAGAAATAACACTTTGCAGTGATCGGCTAAGTGCAGGAAGATCTTTTTGGGAACTTTGAAGAATGATCTGTGCAAGATGTCTGGAGAGCAGTTCAATGGTTCTGCTCTCTTTTTCCTGTAATTTTTGCAACAGTATATCATCAAAAATCGGCAAGAGCTTTTGGGAGATCGTTGCCTCATCATAGGCTTCAAACTCCAAACTTTTAAGTTTTGATTCTAGTTTTTTTAACTGTTCAAGTTCATCACTAAGAAGAAGTGTCTTTAGCTGATGTAACTCTGAAGTATTATTTTCCAGACGTCTTTTCCTCTGTAAGCAGGGCAGACATATCCGTACCCTGGATCTTCATAGCAACATCCAAAAGCATCTGAGCCATAGCATCACGGGAGAGTTTGTCATCAGCGAGTTTTACAAGTCCTGATTCTACAGCAGTTTGGATCTCTGCTTTCATCGCCTGTATATTTTCAACCATCTTGCGGTTTTCATCTGCAGTATTTTCTTTCATTATCTTGAGCTTTGTTGCAAAC
>JALULO010000067.1 GCA_027056215.1 Campylobacterales bacterium
TGCCAGTGATTCTATGGCAAAAGCAGCAAATGAATTTAAAGCTTTTATCAAAGAGTTTCGTGAAGTGATGAATCCAAAAACCAGAGAAAATTTAAAGATGACATTTTCCAATTTAGAAAAAATTACGGCAGAACTTAAATCACTTACTAGTTTAGATCTTTTAAAAAATACGGTAACAAATTTTAATAATATGGCTAAAAATCTCTCAGATGTAGGGGAAGGTTTTAAACAAACGGCAGATACAATCAATGGAAAACTTCCACAGATACTTGCAAATCTCGATATCTTGGTCAAAGATTTAAAAGTTGCATCACGAAGTATCAAAACTAAGATGCCCCAACTTGCTGATAAATTTACTAAAATCGGTGATGATTTAACTGCCATTATCGCACAAAACCGAAAACCTTTAAATAATACACTGGTTTCAGCAGACTCTTTTTTCAGTTCGGGTACAGATACTTTTGATAAAGTTGAAAGTTTACTCGATACGATCGATAAAGTAAAACTTGAAGTCGCGATGCATACAGAATATATGAGTGATGATAGTTACTCTAAAGGTTATCTTGGATTAAATTATATTCCTAGTGATACAAAACAGTATCGATTTGCTGTCGTTGGGATGGATGATTACTCTCGTATGGATAAAGATGGTAATCTAATAGTCCCTAAAAAACATGAATCTTCTAATGTCATGCTTTCAGCGCAAATAGCAAAAAGAATCGATGATGTTGTACTTCGCACGGGTATATTAGAAAATACAGTGGGTGCGGGTATCGATTATTATATGATGAATGATTCGTTAGAAGCAAGTGTAGAAGTATTTGATTTTAATGCCCAAAATGATATCCGTGGTGATAAGCCTCATGCAAAAATCAGTGCTCGTTATAACTTTCTCAAACATCTTGATATTTATGGTGGATATGATAACTTTTTAAATGATAAAACAAAAAATGCATTTGTAGGTGTGGGTATACGTTTTATGGATGATGATTTGAAAAAATTGATTCTTAGCCAAAATCTTGGTAGTTATGCAAAAAAATAAAGATGATATTGTTCGAGCACTTCATGATGCACTTTCTGTGATGCAATTGCCTGTATTGGTTTCCTATGAAGATATCAAAAAACGTTACCGTGAGTTAAGCAAACTTTATCATCCTGACTTTAATCAAGAAGAAGATAAAATGAAGGCACTAAATGAAGCATATGCACTGTTAAAGCATTATGTTTTTCATTATAGATTTAGTTTTAGTGATGAAGAGATACAAAAACAGTATCCAGAGAGTGATTATGGTAGAAAATTCAGATTTTGAGAGTTATCTTTTTAATGATCGAAAAGATGCATACAATGCATTGGTTGAGATATTACCCGTTAAAGTGATGCAACACGAAAAATGGGTTTTGATTGCCCTGTCCAGTGGTGGTGTAGAAATAGCTGCTAAATTATCACAACGTTATGAACTTGATTTTGATCTTTTGTTCAGCAAAGCGATACTTGCCCCAAACAATGATGAATGCCAACTTGGTATGGTCAGTGAGACAAAAGATATTGTGATAGAAGAAAAGCTGGTAAAAAGTTTTGGTATTCCTATGGATTTTATGTATGAGGAAGGGGAAAGACTCTTTTTTAAATATATCAAAGAGTATCAAAATCGTTATCGTCAAGGATTACCTATAAGTGATTTGAGAAATAGAAATATTTTGTTGATTGATGAGGGGTGTGAAACAGGTTTAAATGCGATGTGTGCGTTAAAGAGTGTTATCAATATGGGTATCAAAAAAGTTTCCCTTGCTACACCTTTTCTTGCAGATGATTTGTTTGCAGTACTGGATATGAAAGTAGATAAAATTTATACAGTACATCAGATTAAAGATTTTATTCGTGTTTCGTATTATTATCGTGAGTTACCAGAGTTAAAACCAAAAAAAGTGATTGAATTATTGCAAAAATGTAATTATTTTTTGCCATTTAAAAAAGGAGAAGTATAAATATGGGATGTACAGTTAGCATCAATGTAAACAACAAAGAAGAGATATATGAGATAGATAAGGTTGCAAAACAAGCAGCCGGTGCTGTGATGGTTCGCGAAAAAAATGCTGTTATTTTAGCAACAGTTGCCAGAGATGATCGTATAGTAGAAGAAGATTTTTTACCATTAACGGTACAATACATCGAGAAAAGTTATGCAGCGGCAAAGATTCCCGGTGGTTATATCAAAAGAGAGACAAAACCCGGTGATTTTGAGACATTGACATCCCGTATTATTGATAGAAGTTTAAGACCACTTTTCCCAAAGGGATATGCTTATCCTACGCAAATCGTTATATTTGTATTGAGTAGTGATCCTGAAGTGGATTTACAGACATTGGCATTAAATGGTGCATCAGCAGCATTGTATTTGAGTGATTTACCGGTTGATAAAAACGTTGCGGCGATCAGAGTGGGAAGAATAGACGACCAATATATCATCAACCCCACAAAAAGTCAACTTTTAGAGAGTACACTAGATCTTTTTGTTTCAGGAACAAAAGATGAAATTTTGATGATAGAGATGCGTGCTATCGCTACTGAAAATATAGATGTTATTCCTATGGTGACTCCTGATCCACTGATGATACCTGTGATGATGGATGAAGAAATTTTAACCCAATACAACATGAACGAACTTAACAATGATGAAATCATAGAAGCACTTTCTATCGCATCAGATGGTATAGCAAAGGCTAGTGAAAATTATGAAAAAGGTTTTAGTGAACTTAAAAAGCCAGCTGCAAATCTTACCTTTAAAGAAGAGCAGACAAATGAGTCACTTTTGGTTTATCTTGATGAATTTTATAAAGAAGATATCAAAGATGCGATCAATCAAATGGCAAAAAGTGAACGTGCTAGTGAGTTAAATAACATCATCGCAAAAATTTTAGAAGATGAGACAGCACAACGTGAGGCGTGGGATGAAAATATCGTCTCTAAGATGGTTCATATTTACAAACGAAACATGGTAAGAAGTATGATCTTAGAAGAGAAAAAACGTGCAGATGGACGTGGATTGACAGAAGTTAGACCTATCGATATTGAAACAAATATTTTACCTTCTGTGCATAGTTCATGTTTGTTCACAAGAGGTCAAACACAGGCGTTGGTAGCCGTTACATTAGGTGGTGGTAAAGATGCACAAATGTTTGATTTACTCACAGATAAAGATCCTCACTATGAAAATTTTATGGTGCATTACAATTTTCCAGGTTTCTCAGTAGGAGAAGCAAGTCCGCTTAGACCTCCTGGACGAAGAGAGTTAGGACATGGAAATCTCGCAAAAAGAGCATTAGAACCCTCTATCCATCTTGACAATAATCAAACAATCCGTTTGGTCTCAGAGATTCTTGAATCCAATGGTTCTTCTTCTATGGCAACTGTTTGTGGTGGTTCGTTGGCACTTAAAGCTGCCGGTATAGAAGTTGAAAAATTGGTCGCCGGTATAGCAATGGGGCTTGTTGTTGAAGATGACAACTATGCAATCTTAACAGATATCATGGGATTAGAAGATCATGATGGTGATATGGACTTTAAAGTTGCTGGTACAAAAGATGGTATCACAGC
>JALULO010000068.1 GCA_027056215.1 Campylobacterales bacterium
TATCAGATGGTACACGTCCTTGCATATTATCATATTGGCTGTAGAGGTGTTTGGTGGAGTCTGCCCAGTATTTATACATAGAAAGTCTGCCATGAAATTTCATATTATCAGTGATATTAGCATTCATCCCTAGTATAAATTTGGTAGACCAGAGGTTATTTGAAGAGATTTTTGAACCATCTGCCATCTTTTTATCAAAGTTGTTTACTTTTACACGAAAGCCAAGATTAAGATCTATTTTATCTAAAAGTGTTGCTGTTTCAACACCTTCAACTTTTTCATCAAGATCATCTAGTTGTCCTTGTAAAGCATTGATAAGCATTGTTTGCTTTTGATTTGTGACTTCTAAAGTTTTGAGCTTTTTTTCAAGCTCAGCTGTATCACTTGCAAAGAGTGACGTAAGACATAAAGGGATTAAAAGATAAGATTTTTTCATGTTACATTCCTGCTACTGTGGGGTGATCTGAATCGGCTGCATGGTCTAAGAGATAGTTCTTTAAGGATTTTTTTTCTTCTTCTGAAAGTGTATCAATGCCATATTTTTTCATCTTGCGATTACTTTTAAAAACACGCTCCCATTGGATGATTGCTTTTTTCCCTGCAACAAGATGAAGCTTTTTTGCTATTTCTTGTGGCGATGCATACAATGTTGACGTTGATACCAGTAAAGTGATAAAAAATAAAAGTATTTTAGATATCTGCATAAAAGTCCCATATAGATTGATTATATGCGTATATCGGAAGATTGTGTTTTTTGTTTAGATAATTATAAGATATTTAATGATTATGTAAAAGTTGGTTTATTTTTGTATATTGTTCTGTCATATCCTCTTCAAAACTTCCCGGAATAAGATATTCAAAATAGAGATATTTCAAGAACTTTTCTCGTAGTGTTACATCTGGTTTCCAACTGGAGAGTTGGTTTATAACATCTATAAGTTCATGGGGTGTTTGTGCCTTTTTTGTGATTTTTGGGATGTTATAAAAAGCGTTTCCAAGGACGACTACTTTTTTCCCTAGCAACAAAGATTCGATACCAACAGTAGAGTTGATTGTAATCACAGCTTCAGCTTGTTCTATCAGTGTTTGTGTTGGAAGGTTGTTGATGATATGGAGATTGCTGTATCGTTTTGCTTTTTGATGAAGATCTGGATAGTTGATAAGGGAAGAAGGGTGTTCTTTAAAAACGATATGAAGCTTTTTATCCACCACATACTCTAAGAGTTTTTCAAAGGTATGAAAGAGTGTTCGCATATCTTTGATCCATGGAGAGTTGATGATAAGTTGCGTATCATAATCGACTTGAAAAGGGATAAAGATATATTTTGGTGGTAAGGATGTTTTTTCCTGTGCAAACTTGTGGCTATCTTTGGGTGCTCTTGGAGTCAATTTCTTGGGTAAAGGCTCTTTTGGTGGTACATAAGTTTTATAAAAGTTCGGATCTCTTGGTAGGGAGTTGGCAAAATTTACCCCTTTTTTATCCATCACGATGGTATTTGGTAAGAGCCCATTTTCGATATAGATGGGTTTGATACCAAGTGATTTGGCTGCTTCACTGGCGATTGCTTGTCTGTATGTTAGACCGCTCCAGATGAAAAAAAAGTCATAGTCCTCTTTCGAAAATGCGGTATGATATTTTAAAAAGAGATATTTTGTCGTAAGTTTATAGCGTAAAGTATAGAACCAAAGCACTGTTTTAGAGAGATTTTTTGTATGAGATGCTTCTAAAAAATGGATTTTAAAATCAAGACAATGTGTTAGGTTTGCTTTTTTAAGTGCTGTATAGGAAGCACGTGAGATGGCATGTGTTTTGTTGATGATGATAAGCTTACTTTGTGCATCAAGATGAGGTGCTATTTTTTGAAAAAAACGAGTCTCATATTTGTTAAAAGCACAAAAGAGTAGTTTCACAAAGTTTGCCTCAAAGAATTTTTATAGCCAAAAAGTAACCCTGTAAAAAAGAACATATAAGAAACACCGATACTAAAATGATAGGGTGTATCGGTGCAAAAAAGGATAAAAAGGGTAATCCCAAATATCTTGGCATAGGTATCAAACTCAGCAAAATTTTCTTTGCATAAAAGATAAAAAAAGAGTACTAACAGTAAAAAGCCAATGATACCACTATCTAAATATGTTTGTAAAAATTGGTTATGTATATGAGGCATGGAAGAGATGAACGGACGATCGGGATATTTTTCTTTCTGTATATTTTGTATCGCCTTTTTTGCATCGCCAACTCCGACTCCTAAAATCGGGTGTTCTTTGATGATATCAACAGCAGCTATCCAGATAGCCACACGCTGACCAAAGCTGGTTTGCATCTGATTGTTAGATAACTTGTGTAGGCTTTGTTTGGTATCATGCATACGTGCTTTAAAAACTGGACTGGTTTGATATGCTATCGTATAAATTGAAAATAGTGCAACCAGTGTAATACTTACAGATTTGATACTTAATCGGTAATGATATATCGCATAGTATAAAGCAGAGAGTAAAAATGCGAGTTGTCCTGTACGTCCACCATTGATAAAGAGATTGATTGTCGCGGAAAAGGCGAAGAGAAGATAAAAAAGTTTTAAGGTAATAATCTGCTCTTTTTGAAAACGAACCAGTAAAATAAAAATAGTAAAAACCAAAAAAGTACTGTAATATGTGTGATGCATAAATGGAACAGGATCGTGAGGTGTTCCTATCCCAATCTCCCAGAGATCAAAAAAGATACCATATGAGACAATCTCTGCTATAAACATTGCTGCTAAAAAAGCACTGATGCTTTGCATAAGTAGTTTCTTATTGACGTGTGTTAAAAGTACAGGAATGATGAGAAGTTTATAGCCATATTTACCAAACCAGTGGTGAAGACCATTGGTGGTTTTTGCGCCATAATAGCCATCATAAATGGAATCACTCCACAAAAATGAAGCTAGCACTATCGTTGAGATACCAATCAGTATCCATAATATTTTTTCTTGTTTGAGTCTTTGGTATTTTTGATATAAACCTCCCTCAAACAGCCACATGAGAAATACAAGCTCGGGTATAATATTTAGTGTAAAAGCTTTAAAGGGTAATGAAAAAGCAAATAATATAAGTAAATAGTTGATATATTTTGTCATAAAAACTTTTTTTGCCTTTGTTGTGGTAGAATCATAGAATTTTAGCCAAGTTGAGATTAATTTAAGGATCAATTATCAAAAATCAAAAGAGAATTGTATTGTTTGTCAAATCACTACGTGGAAGAGGCGTTGAGAAGAGTTATCTGGACTTAACACTTCTCTTTCAGGAGAAAGGTTTTGATGTACATTTGATCTTGCGTGAAGCTGTCTATGTTCTTGATTCCTCAAAGGTTCAAAATCTTCATATACTTGAGGGGGAAAGTGATCGTAAAAAAGCTCTTTTTTTACGCAGATTACTTGATGATCTCGATTGTGAGAAAAAGATTGCACTACTGATCTCTTCAAATGTATCTTTTATGGCGATGAGTGGTTTTGATCTGCAACATTGCTACTTTACGGTAAATATGAGTTGGGGATATCGTCTTTTAAAACGATTGCGTTTTAAAAAGTATTTTCAAGTTCG
>JALULO010000069.1 GCA_027056215.1 Campylobacterales bacterium
CCAGTCCATATAAAAAGACCAATTCTCTTGCACCTGCTCCACCGATTGTAATCGGTAAAACAGCAACGATGGAAGAGAGTAAAAAGAAAAATACAAACTCCATCATGAAGTGATCTACGTCCAATGCCAAAAAGAGAAAATAGGCACAAACAATCTGAAATGCCTGTACTAAAAATCCATATAAAAGTGTCACAGAAAATACAGGCATAAATCTTGGAAAATAGACCTTACTAATCAAATAAAATGCGGGAATTATAACAATAAGGGACGCTATAGTTGCCATATCCAATAGTTGATTATAATCCCTAAAACTACTAAAGAGGAAAAACACGCCGAGAAAAAAGAGTAAAGGTATCAAACCACTAATCCTGTCAAGGATTGTTGCCGCAATCAAGCTTTTTGTTTTAACATCATGGTGCTTTTGTAATAGATATATTTTATATCCATCGCCCCCTATTCCACCAGGTAAAAAAAGATTGTAAAACATACCTATGTAGTAAAGGAGTAGATTTTTCATCTCCGTTAGATAAATGCCAAGTGCTTTGAAATAGTGATTTAACCGTACAGCAGAGAGTATTTTAGAAACATTAAAAAAGATAAATGCTAATCCCAAGAACCATACATTTGTCTCTTTTACGACTTGTAAAATCTCATCTATAGAAACTTTAGATAAGACAACCCAAAATGCACCAAGCGTCAGTGCTATTTTGAGTACAAATTTGAGTAGTTTTTTACTTTTTTGTACCAACAATTATCTCACGAACACTATAGGGTGTTTTATTTTGGGATTCAAAATAGGTACGCATAACCAACTCAGCGATAAATCCAGTCGTGATAAGCTGTATACCGGCTATCACCAATACGATACCAAGCGTCATAAGAGGACGATTTCCAATGCTCTCACCAAATAACTTTAATACCAAAAGATAAAAATTGATTATCATACCAATAAGCAACATAGGCACGCCCAATCCACCAAAAAGGTGAATAGGTTTGGTACGATACTTTTGCATAAAAAGCATCAAAAGCAGATCACTCACAACTTTAAAAGTTCGTCCTATTCCATACTTGGATACACCATGAAGTCTGGCATGATGTTTAACATCAACCTCAACGATACGAGCTCCCTGCATCTTGGCAAGCACAGGAATAAATCGATGCAATTCACCATAAAGTCCTAAGTTTTTAGCAATACTTTTTTTAAAGACTTTTAATGTGCACCCATAATCTTGCAAATAAACTTTGGTAGATTTTCGGATGATATAGTTTGCTATTTTACTAGGAATTTTACGCAAAAACATACCATCTTGCCGATTTGCTCTTCTACCGGCTACCACATCCCAACCCTCTTTTTCAAGCTTATCAATCATCATGGGAATATCAGAGGGGTCATTTTGCAAATCACCATCAATCGTTGCAATCAACTCACCTTCTGCTTCGTTGATACCTGCTGCCATAGCCGTCGTTTGTCCATAGTTTCGATTAAAAACTATTGTCTTTGTACGTTCATTTGCATATTGTTTGATTTTTGCGATAGTTTCATCTGTAGAACCATCATCTACCAAAATCACTTCATAATCAATCTCTTTAAGATCTTCATATACTTTTTTTAAAAGTGGTTCGATATTGTCTTCTTCGTTCATCACAGGGATGATCAGTGAGAGTTTCATTTGTTTATCCTTATCAGTGTAAATCCATTTTCTTTATATAATGTTTCATAATCTCTAAAATCATGTAAAGAGGTTACTTTACAAAAAACAACATCTCCCTTTTTGGCTTTTTCTTTCGCTGTTAAGCCTTGATAGTAGACATTGAAACTTGGAAACTGTTTGGTATACATATGCACCTTTAAACCTTTTGCTTTGGCAAAATATGCCGCTTTTTGTACAGGTGCTTGCATCAGTTTTCCATACGATGGCAATATAGCATAATTCACTAAAATAGTAAAAACAAATGCAACTACAACTACCGTATGTTTTGGTGAAAGTGGTTTACGCCATATCCAAAGAAGTATTCCCAAAAGCAGCAAAACACTCACCCTATAGGCAAGATCAAATCCACTATAAACATTGTCAATCAAAACAACTACAAAAGAGTCTCTGATGCTATGTTTTAAAGCTATAGCAATTTCCGGGAAGAAAAGTAAAACAGTCGTAAAAAGGATTAATGGTATCAAAAGCCAATTGCGTGAAAATGTTTGTTGAAATGCAAATGAACTGAGGATAAACAAAGGCGTATAGCCATAAATAATATAATGAGGTAGTTTTGTACCTGAAAATGAGAAAAATAGAAATACAAATACAAACCATATTAACAAATATACCTGTAAATCATTTTTCAACATCTCTTTAATGGAAGTAAAACTCTTAACAAAAAGATAGGTAAATGGCAAAAGTCCAACCACCAGAACAATCAAATAATAATAAAATCCACCACTATGATGCTCCATGGAATTTCCAAAACGGCTAAGATTGTGTTTAAAGAAAAATCCATCTATAAAAAGCATACCTTGGGCTTGATACTCCGCGATATACCAAGGTAATCCCACAACCACAAAAATCAACAGTCCGATTGGATTAAAAATCGTTTTAACCCAAAATAACAACTCTTTTTTAAACATCAAAAACACGAAACTAACAACCACTGGAATCAAAATCGCCACAGGACCTTTGGTCAAAAATCCCAATGCAATCCATAAAAATGTCACATAAAGATAGCGTTTGTTTCTCTCATGATAATAACGATAAAAACAAAACATAGCTAAAGCAATAAAAAGATTTAACAAAGCATCTGCTATAGCAGCTTTTGAGATAATCGTTATCTGCAAAGCACTGAGCATGAAAAGTGCTGCAAAAAATGCACTTTTTTTATCCATATATCTTTTGGTAAATAAGTATGTAAAGAGTGTCCAAAGTGTACCAGCAATAGCAGAAGGCAGTCTAAAAGCAAATGTATGTACACCAAATATCTTAACACTCAAAAGTTGTAACCAGTAAATCAAGATAGGTTTATCAAACCGAAGCTCCCCATTGAGATGTGTGGTGATGTAATCATGAGTTACTAACATTTCTCTAGTCGCTTCGCTAAAAGCACCTTCATCCAGATCAAAAAGTGGTGCAATGCCAAGAGGCAAAAAGTTAGCAATCAATGCCAAAATCATCAAGATCAACAGATCATTTTCACGTATTTTAAACAAATTGTTTCTCTACAATCATTTTACGATACAAGATAATCGCTACAACGATACCCAGATAAGAGCCCATCACTACATCTGAAAAGTAGTGTGCACCCACCGTTACACGACTAAAAGCCACCAATGTTGCTGCTATAAACAAAGGAATCTTGAACTTTGGAAACAGCAAAGCCAAAGCCGTTGCCGTAGCAAAAATAGTGATCGCATGACCAGAAGGAAAAGAGACATAAGCATAATGCACACCAAAACCACTAAAACCATATTCTCCTTGATTAAAAAGAAGTTTAGGACGCATCCTTCCAAAAGGAAACTTCAGTAGCCATACACCCAACCCTGCAACAACATTTGTCACAAAAACATACAGTG
>JALULO010000070.1 GCA_027056215.1 Campylobacterales bacterium
AAAATATGCTACCATTCTATATGGATAATCTACAACCTAATACTATCTGACTGAGAGTGTCATGTTGTTATTGTATATGCAGGTGCTGTAAATTTACAGTTAAACTTATGTAAGTTCTTACAAAAGATACAAATAAAAAGGATGGTGCTATAAAGATGGAAACACGTAAAGAGACAACAGTTACTGAAAATACTCATAAAGAGGGCATAATTACCGTAGAGACACCTGTTAAGATAATAATTACCAAAGATACTGTGATTATAGAGCCTTATACTGTATCGAATTTGGTTGAAACAGTTACAGAAGACCCAGTTGAAGAGGTAGCTAAAAAGATAGATGAGAAAAAAAACATTCTTTCTGAAGAAGTTCAAACTGAACCTGAAAAAGCTATTTCTGATGAAGAAAAAGTTGAAGAAGAAGTAAAAACAGAAGTTACCGAAGAAACAATTGAAGAGGTAGCTGAAAAAGAGACTGTGGAAGAGACTGTAAATGATGATAGCGTTAAGAACATAGCAAAAACAGTAGCAATCGGTGGTGCAATTGCTACAGCTGTCAATGCATCTGAAGAACCAACAAAAGATATTTCTACCGAAGAAAAACCTGATGTTATAAAAGAGGTTATAAAAGAGCCAAAAACTGAAATAGTAGAAAATACTTTAGCTGAAAAAGCAGAAGAAACACTAGAAGATGTAAAAACTGAAACAGTTACAGAAGACCCAGTTGAAGAGTTAGCTGAAAAGATAGATGAGAAAAAAAACATTCTTTCTGAAGAGGTTCAAACTGAACCTGAAAAAGCTATTTCTGATGAAGAAAAAGTTGAAGAAGAAGTAAAAACAGAAGTTACCGAAGAAACAATTGAAGAGGTAGCTGAAAAAGAGACTGTGGAAGAGACTGTAAATGATGATAGCGTTAAGAACATAGCAAAAACAGTAGCAATCGGTGGTGCAATTGCTACAGCTGTCAATGCATCTGAAGAACCAACAGAAGATATTTCTACCGAAGAAAAACCTGATGTTATAAAAGAGGTTATAGAAGAGCCAAAAACTGAAATAGTAGAAAATACTTTAGCTGAAAAAGCAGAAGAAACACTAGAAGATGTAAAAACTGAAACAGTTACAGAAGACCCAGTTGAAGAGGTAGCTGAAAAGATAGATGAGAAAAAAAACATTCTTTCTGAAGAGGTTCAAACTGAATCTGAAAAAGCTATTTCTGATGAAGAAAAAGTTGAAGAGATTGTAACCGCACATAAACCTGATGTTATAAAAGAGGTTATAGAAGATCCAAAAACTGAAATAGTAGAAAATACTTTAGCTGAAAAAGCAGAGGAAACACTAGAAGATGTAAAAACCGAAATTACTGAAGAAAATTCAGTAGAAAAAGCAGATGAAAAAGATATTCAAGAAATCGATGAAGTTTTACAAGCATATAGAGAGGGAAAAGGTACTTTCTTCCCTAAATGGATACATAAACTCTTTGGATCAAAAGATATATAGGAAGTTACAAGGTGGGATTACTCCCCTCCTTCCTACAAGCTTTCTTTCCTTCCGTGCTTTTATCTCAATTGACACAAAATTATGCTATTTTGAAAAAGTAAGGATATTAAATACCTATTATTTTATCTGTCTGGTTAAAAGATAACCACCCAAAAGTACAGGCAACACCCCCAAAAGCTGGCGAAACTCTGGTACTTCATGCAGGTAAGAATAGGCAAAAAAGAGTGTTAGCATCGGGATGATGGCAAACATCGCGGAGAGTTTGGTGATGCTTACGCGGTGAAGTGCCTCCATCCATAGTATCTTGGAAAGTCCAAATATCAACAAACCTATCAAAACCACATATGGCAATGCTTGGGTGATATCATGATAACTCACTTTTGGCTCGATAATCCATGCAAATAAGCCTATCACAGGCAGTGCGATAAGTGTACGAAATCCCAAAATAGTTTCAGAGGAACAATGGGTGCGTGTTCTTTTGGAGTAGTAGTTTCCGATAGGAGCGATAGCCGCACCGATTAAGATAAGCACATCTCCCCTATTGATAACCAACTCTTCGGGCATCATGATAACTATAGCCCCTACTCCCATGATCACTGCACCGATGGTATGTATCTTATCCATCTTCTCACCACCGATGACATTGAAGTAGAGGTAGGAAAAGAGTACTTGCATGAAGATGATTACCGCCATATTGCCAGCAGTGGTGTACTGCATCCCCAAGAATACAAAAACAAAAAGGATCGTTATCCAAAAACTTGTTAGCAACAAATCTTTATAGGCTTTAGGGTTTTTGAGCTCCCTAAAAAGATTTTTCTTTCTCATGATAACGATAAAAAAACCAAGCGAAACCAACAGTGAAAAGGCATAGGTATGCAACGGACCGATATGTTTTATCGCCACGATAGAGAGGATCGGAAACCAACTCTCCAAAAGAGCCAACCCCAACATATACAATTCACCTTCACGCTCTTGTGTCATCACTTTCCTTTACAATTTGACGCAGTGTAGCATTTTTGAACATATGTTAGTCATAGATTTTATATTATGAGCATGAGATATGATTTTGACACCTTTATGTCTAGTTTAAATTTTTAGAGATTGAAAAAAGATACTCTCCATCAATTTTAAATCTCCATTTGCACCCTTGATAGAGGCTAAAACTATATCTTTAGATTCGATATCATGAAAGCTTAAAATATACCCTGCATTTTTTGCTAAATATTCCATAAAAATTCTTTGGACTCTTCCATTTCCCTCCCTGATCTGTTTTATCAAAGCATTCTGATTCTACATCAATTTTTCTTTTTAATCATCCATTTTTTAAACGGTTGCAAAGAGTCAATATACGCTGCAACTTCTTTAATCTCACTATCTTCTAAAGGAAGTGTAGGCATAGCATTTGCACTATATCCAAACTTTTTATACATGGAATACGGATCTTTTACATAGTGCATGATATCTTCTTTTTTTCTTGTATACGATACCATATTAAAATCAGGTCCTAGTGCTTGACCTCCGTTAACAGTATGACACATCGCACAGTTTGCAGAGTAAACTGCTTTTCCTTTTGAAACATCTGCGATGGCATTTACAACCGATAAATAGAGTACTAAAAAGATAATTTTTTTCATTTTAAACCTTAAAATTTTATTATTAGGATAAAAAGTATCCTGTTTAGTTTGAGGTCAAAATATATCGAAATATTTTCTCTATAAAGTTGATTTAGATCAATAAAGGGATAGATATTATCTTATTTGTTTCGATCTTCTACTATGGAGAGGTTTATTTTTTGTATACGCTAAAAGTTCCTAAATTCAGACAATCTGTACTTCATTTTCCAAAGCGATGCCAAACTTTTGAAAAACCTTCTCTTTTGCTAAGTTCAGCAAAGTGAGTGCATCTTTAAAGGTTGCATTGCCAAGATTTACCAAAAAATTGGCATGTACATCGCTAAACGCAGCATCACCTATGTGATATCCTTTCATGCCCACTGCTTCGATAAGCCTTCCAGCATAGTCTCCGTTGGGGTTTTTAAAAGCAGATCCAGGACTTGGGTCTTTGGGTTGATTGGCTCGCATTTTGGTAAAAAGTGCCAGTTTTTCATGATCAAACCCCTCTTCTACATCAAAAACAGCTTCGTAGATAATATCATCTATATCGGTAAAACGATAACCAAACGCGATCTCCTCTTTGGAGATATACCCTTTTGCAGTTTTGATTTTCACTAGGTGATTAAAAATCTCATCCTCTTTCATCCCTGCATTCATGTAGACTAATCCGCCTAGCGTACCGGGAAGTTTACCAAGATACTCAAAACCTTTGATGTCATGTTTTTTCACAAAAGAAAAAATCCGCCCACTTTTAGTCGCCCCACCAACCGTAAGTTGCTTATCGTGTAGGGTTATATAGTCAAAGTGTTTAGAGAGCATCGCCAAAGGTTTGGGATGAGGAGATACAAGAAGGTTATTTGCCCCACCGATGATAAACACTTCATCTGAAAATGCTTCTACCGTGTCAATCAACCGCACCTCAACGATAGGTCCGATCTTGATAGAGCTGTATTTGGAAAAGTCGATACGACGCGTCATCAAAAAAGAAAAGTCGGAATCATATTGATTAGTTTGGTGGTGTACTCTATCATCATATTCATCATCCACGGCATCATAAAAACTAGAATCCCCACAACAACAAGGATTTTAGGCACAAACGAGAGTGTCATCTCATTGATCTGAGTTGTTGCTTGAAAGATCGAAATCATCAAACCAGCGATCAAACCACCCATCAACATCGGTAAAGAAAGGTAGAGTGCAAGTTTAAACGTCTCAACACCTAGACCAATCAGTTTTGCTTCCATGTAGGCTCCTCCTGTGGTTATTTTCTATTTTACTATATAGTTGCTTGTTCAATTGCAAACAGAGTTTTTATTTGTACATCTAATCATAAGCACTTTGTCTATGTTTAAAATCAGTCACTATAACTAAAACTTTTTCATTTTCGATAAGATAAAACACTCTATAGCTCCCGATTCTATATCTATAATATCCTTCAAACTTACCTTTTAATTTTTTGATATTTACACCAAAGTACGGGTTTGATTTTAATTGAGGATAAACTATATTTTTTATTTTTTCATACAATTTAGGACTCATGTTTTCTTTTTTCTTTAAGAAGTTTTTGGTCTCTGCTATTTGAAAATCAGACAATTACATAATCCCCGTTTATAGCCTCTTTTAAACCCGTTTCTAGATCTTTCACCAACGCTTTATCTTCCAAAATCTCATGCATCTCATGATCACTAACGTACTGAGTCGATGTCAAGTATTGCAATGTGGCAAACTCTATAAAATTTGATATATTTCTTCTTTGTCCATCTGCCGCCAACTTTATCATTTGATAAACCGAATCATCCACTCTCATAGTTAAAGTTTTCATTGCATACATCCTTGAATATTTATTTTTAGTATTGTATTCAATTTTATTCAAAATGTCAAGATGCTATATTTTATAAAATTTATAGAAAAAATATTACCTCAGCCCGTATTGCCCCTGCAAATATCTCGCTACGCCGTCTTCATCATTGGTATGGGGCAGTATCTCGGTCGCGACTGCTTTTAACTCTTCCACTGCATTGGCAACGGCGATTTTTCGGTGTGCGATGTCAAACATTCCGATGTCGTTGTGGCTGTCTCCAAAGGCGGTGATTTGCAGGTCGTCATACCCCATTTCAAGCAGTTTTTGCAACGCATGGGCTTTATCACCGTGTAGATGAAGTACGGTCAGAAAGTATCCGTCGATATAGGGATCTTTGGCAAATTTGATCTCGATCGCATCGCCAAACGTTTCATGTAATACTTCGTACAACGCTTCCAGCGACTCTTTTTGATCAATATAGACGATCTTGATATTTTTATGCAGTGCATTGAGAGAAGAGTCGTGTTGCAAGCGTTTGTCGTTGCGATATTCATGAAGCAGGGTTTGCTGTAGTTGGTTTGTTTTTCCGTATCGAAAACGCTCTGTACCATCTATATCAAGCCCGATCACAAACGGTTCAAGATCAAACCTTCTGCCACACGTCAGAATCTCCTGCGTAATCGCTTCATGAAGTGCATTGCAAAGCAGTATCTCTCCCTCGGGTGAGATGATCATCGCACCATCCATCACGATCAGCGGATGGTGCAGTTTCAGCTCTTTCAAAAGCTCCAGCGTTTTCGGTGCACTTCTGGCGGTAGCGACGGTGAGTTTGATATCTTGCGCAGCAAGTGTGTTCCAGATTTTGACACTGTAATCGGAAACGGTAAGATTGGAACGAAGCAGTGTTTTGTCGAGGTCTGTAATGTAGAGGTTTTTCATCGTATATCTTGCTCCACACGCTACCCTTGTTTGTTATCTTTGGAGTGATTATAGTATATTTCATAAAACAATCTGCTAAAATTACACCATACCAAACAAGGATTATCTTCATGAAGATCGGTCTGTTCATTCCCTGTTTTGTCAATGAACTCTATCCGCAGGTCGGGATGGCAACGTTGCGTGTGCTTGAAAATCTGGGGCTCGATGTGACGTATCCGCTTTCGCAGACGTGTTGCGGGCAGCCGTTTGCCAACAGCGGGTGCGAGAGTGATGTGGAGGCATTGGCGTATCGGTTTGTGGATATTTTTCAACACTTTGACTATATTGTCGCGCCGAGCGCGAGTTGTGTGGTGATGGTTAAGGAGCATTATGGGGCGTTTTTTGACGATACGCATGAAGGCTTTGCGAAGGTCAAAAGCAGTATCTATGAAGTGTGCGAATTTTTGCACGATGTGATCAAACCAGAAACGTTCAATGTCTCTTTCCCTTACCGTGTGGGAGTGCACAACTCCTGTCACGGACAGCGGGGGTTGAATCTGGCGAGTGCAAGTGAGTTGCAGATTCCCCGTTTTTCCAAGATCAAAAACCTGCTCTCTCTGGTGGACGATGTGACGATCGTCGATTTGAACCGGGATGATGAGTGTTGCGGGTTTGGCGGGACTTTCAGCGTCACAGAACCCGAACTCTCCGCGGCAATGGGTAACGATAGGATCGTCGACCATCTCAGCAGTGGCGCGGAGGTGATGACGGGGGCGGATATGTCGTGTCTGATGCATATGGAGGGATTGATCCGAAAGAACGGTCAAAGATTGAAAGTGATGCACATTACCCAAATCCTTGCAGGAGAAGAGGTATGAAGACCCACGCGACCCTTTCGGCGGAATTTGTCAAAGACAGCGAGCGCATGCACTGGCACGACCGGGCGCTCTGGTATGTACGGCAAAAACGGGACAACGCCGCAAAAGCGGTACCGGAGTGGGAGGAGCTAAGAGAACTCGCATCTCAGATCAAAGCCCATACGCTGGGAAATCTCGACCACTATCTCGAAACATTCGCAAAAGAGGCGCATAAAAACGGTGTGACGGTGCACTGGGCGAAAGATGCCGAAGAACATAACCGGATCGTGCATGAAATACTCCAAAAAAACGGTGCGAAAAAAGTTGTCAAGAGCAAATCGATGCTGACCGAAGAGTGCGGTCTCAACCCTTATCTGGAGCAAAGGGGTATCGAAGTGACCGATACCGATCTCGGGGAGCGGATCATCCAGTTAAAGGGAGACGCCCCGTCTCATATCGTTTTGCCTGCGATTCATCTGAAAAAAGAGGATGTTTCGGCAATCTTTCATGAACATTTACACAGCGAAGCACACAACAGCGATCCGACTTATCTGACGGGTGTGGCGCGGGAGCATCTGCGCCAGAAGTTTCTCAGCGCCGATGCGGCGATCACGGGGGTCAATTTTGCCGTGAGTGAAAACGGTGCGGTGGTCGTCTGCACCAACGAGGGCAATGCCGATATGGGTGTCTCTCTGGCAAAGGTACATATCGCCTGTATGGGGATCGAAAAGATCATTCCGCGTATGCGCGATCTGGGAGTGTTTACGAGACTGCTGGCGCGCAGTGCGACGGGGCAACCGGTCACGACTTACACTTCACACTTTCGCAAACCCCGTGAAGGCGCGCAGATGCACATCGTGATCGTCGATAACGGCAGAAGTGCGATTTTACACGAAGAGGATTTCGCACGTTCCCTGCACTGCATACGGTGCGGGGCGTGTATGAATACCTGCCCGGTGTATCGACGAAGCGGTGGGCACGCCTACCATTTTGTCATTCCCGGCCCCATCGGCTCCATACTCGCACCGCTGAAACAGCCTGATCGTTACAGTGACCTCCCCTTTGCCTGTACCCTATGCGGTTCATGTCGCAATGTCTGCCCGGTCAAAATAGACCTTGATCACCAACTCTACCGGCATCGCCAGGAGATCATGAAAAAAGATATTTTCAAAGAGAAAAGGCATTTTATGAAGTGGGTCGCCAGAGTGATGCAACATCCCCTGCTCTTTGCGTTTGTCGGTAAAACCGTACGCACCATCGTCCCAAAACTGCCCAAATCCCTGCTCTATCATGAAAAAAATGTCTGGGGCAGATACCGACAGATGCCCGAGTTTCCCAAACAGAGTTTTAAAGCGTTGTATAAAAAGGAAAAGAATGCCAAAAAGCAGTAAAGAAACGATCTTGAAAAATATCCGCACCAAAAAGAGAGGCATCCCTCCGCCACTTCCTGACACATCCCGTTTCGGCACTGTTTATGATGATAAAACCGCAGTGTTTCAGTCACGGTTGTCAGATGTAGGCGCTGTTTTTGTCGAATGTGATCAAACGGACATCACCGATGTAATACGGGAGAAATATCCCAACGCAAAGAAGATAGCCTCTCTTATGAAAAGTGATCCTTTGGCAAATATCGATTTGGACGCGGTACACAATCCTCATGAACTCAAAGATCTTGATTTGGCTGTTTTCGAGGGAGTTTTCGGTGTTGCGGAAAACGGTGCGATCTGGATAGAAAATGATCAAAACAAACACCGCGCTTTGTATTTCATCGCCCGGCATATTGTCATCGTTTTGCCCAAAGCGGAAATTGTGGATACTATGCATCAGGCATATGAGAGAATCGATCTTTCACACAGCGGATTCGGTACGTTTATCTCCGGTCCTTCCAAAACGGCGGATATCGAACAAGCATTGGTGATCGGAGCGCACGGTCCTGAAAGTTTGTGTGTGGTACTGGTTTAAGCCACTATCAAACTTTGTGCATTTTCATATTCATACGATTCTAATGCACCATACACCAAAGGTTCTGAGAAGTAGTATCCTTGAAACTGATCTATTCCCAAACTTTCACATATCTCAAATATCTCTTTAGACGATACAAACTCCGCTATCGTCTGAATCCCGAGAGATTTGGAAAAATTGACAATTGATTTTACCAGTTCATAAGACTTTTTATCGTGTTCAATGTTTTTGATCAATGAACCATCTATTTTCAAATAGTCCGGCTCAAGCTCCAAAACATGGGTAAAATTTGAATAACCCGTTCCAAAATCATCTATGGCGATCTGAACGCCCATGGCTTTGAACTCCTGGACGAATTTTTTTGCATGTGGGAAGTCATCGATATTTTCACTCTCCACGATCTCAAAAGTGATCTGATTTGCAATAGCATACTTTTTGATCTGACTTCTTAACATATCTACGATATGACTATTTATGATATCATCAAACGTAAGATTTATAGAAAAATTATGTCCATTTTTTTTCATATCTCTAAAAGTTTTTGCAATCATCACTTCTGTTAACTGTGGATATATTTTACTTTTGATAGCGATTTCAAGAAAAAAATACGGAGAAATCAATTTCGCTTTTTCACCTTCAAACTCTCTTAGACGCATCAGTGCTTCATACTTTAAGATCTCATTGTTGTTATTGACGATAGCTTGATATACCGGCACAATATTGTTATGATGTAAAGCTTTTTTGATTTTATCTTTCCAAATCAATAACTCTTGTGAATAAGAGCTATTATCGATATTTTTACTATAGATGATATACTTGTTTCTGGTTTTTTTAGCATATTTTAAAGCCATTTCCACCATTTTTAGTACTTGATCTTCACCTAATGCGACTCCGATAGTGATATCGATATCCAATACATCATCTAAATTTTCAATATCGATTTTAAAATTTTCAAACAAATTAATGAGTTTTTTAATGTCATTTTCTATAGTATCTTTACTAATATCATCTTCCACATATTTTAGAATAAACCGATCCCCATAAATACGATATACTCCATATCTTTTACTTATACCTGAGGATTGCAATAAAGAAGCAACATGTTTAAGAACTTGATTTCCGATATGCATACCATATAGTTCATTGTAGTTGTGAAAGTTATCAATATCTATTAAAATCAATCCGGTAAAAGAACTTTGCTGTAAATCAGCCGTCAAAGCGACTCTGTTTTTCAAGCCTGTTAAACCATCATGAAGATACATATGTTCTATTTTAGTTGCCCGTTGTGCGATTTTTTCTTCTAAAAAATTGTTTGCATCATGCAGTTTTCTAACCAATAATATATAAAAAAAGCTAATCGCTGCCATACCAATAAGGAGAGCATATACAACACCTTTATGCTCCATCCAGTAAGGATTTATCATAAATACGTAAGCATACGAAATCTCTGCAACTGCCAGCGATAACAATAAAGACTTAGTACCAAATCGCATCCCGTAACCGATAATAATCCAAAGAAGCGCAGGATACATAATAACAGCATTTGTGTCATTGAAAGTCATCGCTAAAGCGATCGTGCCGAGATCTCCGATGATATTAAAAAAACGCCGTATAAAAGATTCTTTGTTTTCCTTTTTCATATGATACATGATTATCAAACTATAGATCAAATAACTAGCAGCAATAAACACAGTTTTTTCTTGATAATCTATAACAATAGAGTACAAAAGAACACTAACAATGATCACCAATCTAAATTTAGCTTGGGAGTTCTCTTGCTCCAATAAATAATCTGATTTAAATTTGTTCATAAAAAAACCATGTACCTTCTATTTAATATATAACCACACCAACTAAATAGCAAATCGACTGATTTAAATTTAATTTTAGCCTATGTTTTTTGTCACAATCAAATATATGCTAAAATAGCAAAAATATCACAACTAGGTTTATGATGCAAGTACGAGTTTACTACAAAGATACAGATATGGGTGGTATAGTTTACCATGCTAACTACTTAAACTTTTGCGAGATGGCACGCAGCGAAATGTTTTTTAAAGAAGGAAAATCTCCTATGATCAATGGCTGTCATTTTGCGATTAAAAAGATAGACGCTGATTTTATGAGTCCTGCTTATCTTGGGGATTTATTACAGATAACAACAAAAGTTACAAAGTTAAAACATACCAGTTTAGAGCTATATCATGAGATATACCGAGAGGAAACGCTCATCTTTAAACAGTCGGTAACGTTGGTTTTTTTATGCAAAGATGGCAAGCCTCACCGTATAGATGAGGAGACCAAAGCATTTTTTAGACAACATCTTTTTTAGTTACGCAAACCGAAAATCTTTATATTCGACTGGCACAAGATGATCACGTACTTTGATGCGTGATGGGTAGTATCCGTGTTTATATCCAAGTTCAAAGAGTATATCAATGGCATCTAGTTGGATATCATTCATGGTGATTGAGTTTTCATTGGCGTAGAGGTCAAGGTATCTGTCTAGTTTGTCTGCATCTACACGGATAAGATTTCGTTGCATGAGCATTTGGGAGAGTAGCTTTTTGTTTTGATGGGCTACATCAACAGCTTGTGTCAAAACTTCTTCGTATGCGATAGCACGGGTGATAGGTATAGAACGGCGAACGCCCATGCCACCAAGAGGTAGGGGCAAATCTCCTCCACTAAGCTCTTGCCAGATATCCCACAGTTCACGTTCTACTTCGAGTTTGTCATCAAACGTGAGGATACTTTCATGGATCAAAACACCAGCATCAACTTCACCACTTAGTACAGCTTCTTCGATTTCTAAAAAGTTTTTATAGACGATTCTTGCATCAGGATAGGCGATTTTAAACAACAGTGCATTGGTTGTATATTTGCCACTGAGGGCAACTTTAAAATTTCGTTTGAGTTTCATACCTTTTTTCTTGATTAGTTTTGGACCGTAGCCTTCTCCAAAACTCACCGCTGTACGCAAAAGGGCATATTCATCTTTGATCAACGGATAAAGACCAAAACTGATCGCACTGATATCATAAATATTTTTCAATGCTTTTTCATTGAGTGTCTCAATATCTAGGGCGATGTTATCAAACTGTACATCATCAAGCCCTACCCAGCCAAATTTGATAGCATAAAACATGAAGATATCATCCGCATCTGGGGAATGTGCAACAGTAACTCTTTTCAATTAGTAGCCTTTTATCATTTTTGGCTATTCTATCAAAAGTTTGGTTAGGGATGTGAAGCTTTTTGAAAGGGAGGAAAAAGCGGTGTAAAGTTACACCGCCAAAGGATTAATATAATCCAAATTTATTGTCTTTTCTTTTGTATAAAACACGTGTTTTATCATCTTTGTCATTGAAAATCAAAAAGTGTTTATTGCTCTCTTTGAGTAGATTAAGCGCTTCTTCGATTTCAAGTGGTTTATATAGATCAAGTTCCATAGGAACGATTTCATCGGTATCTTCCTCACTCTCTTCATGCGCCACAAGTTCTTGCATATTCATGTTTGCTATCTCTTCGAGTTTGGTTACTCTGTGATCTGTTACCTTGTCATGATGACGTCTGAGTACTTTTTGTGCTCTATCTACAGCAAGATCGATCGCAGCATAAACATCTTTGTCTTTTTGTTTGATAACAACTGTATTTTTTTGTGGGAGGTTGATGGTAAACTCAACGGTGTACCCTTTTTTGCCATTTTTCTCATCTGCTGAGACAACAACTCTGGTTGAAATGATGTCCAGGTTGTACTTTTTCAAGGACTCTACTGCACTTTGGATATGTGCTTTGATGGCATCGGTTAGTTCAAATTGTCTTCCGACTAAACTCATATTCATAATTCCCTCCTTAAATGGAATAAATACATGGATAATTTTACAGTAAACTCAATTTAAACATGGTTAAAAATTGAAGTTAAATTATTTTTATTGAAACTATTGTGAAAATTTGATCCCCATATTGTAAGTCGAAAAAGGGATCACCCTTTTTGGTTCTATCATGAAGTTACACTCTCGTTTGATATTGGTCGCATCAAAGTTATAGATATCGCTAAATTCCATAATCACAATACGATAGACATTTTCATATCCCATGTCAGAAGGGGCTAAGAACGAGGGCCAGCAGCAAAAGAGTTTTTGCTTGATCTTATCTTCTAAGATACTCTCTCCCATAGCAGTATCGAGACTTACAGTTTCCAAAACCGTTTTGACAAAACTTTTATCCTGTTCAAACGCTACTGTACCTTTTTGCTGAATAATCGCTTCTTTGGGTATCTTGCCCGTTACAGGCATCAAGGC
>JALULO010000071.1 GCA_027056215.1 Campylobacterales bacterium
TCTGATTGATAGCATTGATCGTAACATTGTGAAAAATCACACAACATTTACCGATTTTAGCAGGACCGGAGATAAAAATCGCTTTTAAATCATGTGGTAAGCAAGGTTTATCTTTGAACTCTGTTACAACATTGACACTACTGCCATTTTCATACTGATACATATAGTAAAGTGTCGTATAGAGCTTTTTCATCAAACCACTACTTTTGTTTGCTCGCTCCTTTACACCAAAAACACCACCAAATCTTCCCGTTAAAACTTTTGCTATCATTGTGCTATCGATTCCTTTGTTTATCTTTCATATCGTCTTATCTGATGAATCTTTTAGTGTAAAAAGTGTCTAATTTCACTAAAATACAGACTCATGCCATGTTCATCTGCTGCTGCTATCACTTCATCATCACGGATACTACCGCCTGGCTCTATCACAGCTTTGACACCTGCTTTTGCAGCAGCATCTATGCTATCACGAAATGGAAAAAATGCTTCACTTGCCATCGCAGAGCCACTCGCATCCAATCCACTCTCTTTAGCTTTTTCTAGTGCACATTTTGCTGCATCTACACGACTGGTCATCCCCATACCGATAGCAACCATAGCACCCTCTTTCACATAAACCACACAGTTTGATTTTGTCAAAGAAGCTACTTTATAAGCGATTTCCAAATCTTTGATCTCTCTTTGGCTTGCACTAAGTTTACTGACTTGTTTTGCATTTTTAACTTCATCATCTCCTACTTTATCACTCTCTTGATAAACAAAACCACCGTCAATGTGTTTAAAATCATAAGCATCATTTGAGAGTGCCAAATAGGGTTGTTCTTGTGTAAAGATTTTGATACGCTTTTTCTTTTCAAATACTGCCAAAGCTTCTGGTGTCACATTTGCAGCGATGATCACTTCAGTAAAGATTTCATTAATCTTGGAAGCGAGCTTTTCATCGAGTGTTCCATTGATCGCTACCACACCGCCAAAGGCAGAGATCGGATCACATTTAAGTGCTTGCACATAACTCTCATACAACGTATCAGCGATGGCAAAACCACATGGATTGGCATGTTTGATGATAGAAACTGCAGGATCTTTGCCAAATGATGCGGCAATCTTGAGTGCACCGTTGATATCAGTCATATTGTTAAAACTTGCTTCACCTTTAAGTGTTTTAAAATGATCTGAGAAAAAAGAGTCAAACTCATACAAGGCACCTTTTTGATGTGGATTTTCACCATATCTCGTATCAAATGCTTTTGTACCGACGATAAACTGTTTAGCACCAAATCCACCATTGAACCGGCTATTCATGTAGTTTGCAATCATCGCATCATACGCCGCTGTATGCTCATAGGCTTTGATCATCAAATCGCGTCTAAATTCCAATGTATTGTTTTTGTTTTGTAGGCGTTGTAACACTTCATCAAAATCCGCTGTATCTGTGACAATCATGACATCTGCAAAGTTTTTTGCTGCACTTCTTACCATCGCAGGACCACCGATATCGATATTTTCAATGATTTCATCAAAATCATCTGTCTTTTCGATCGTCTCTTTAAAAGGATAAAGATTGACACATACCAAATCTATCCCTTTGATTCCATGTTCTTTTGCTGTTTGTACATGATCTGAAAGATCTCTTCTATGTAAGATACCACCATGAATCATAGGATTGAGTGTTTTGACACGTCCATCAAACATCTCAGGAAATTTTGTCACTTCACTGATCTCAATAGCATTGATACCTTCACTTTTGAGTAACTTGTAAGTTCCCCCTGTAGAGATGATCTCATATCCTAAATCTTCCAATCCTTTTGCAAATGCGACTACGCCGCTTTTATCACTTACGCTGATTAACGCTCTCAAACATCTTCCTTTTGTTTCTATTTTTATGACGTAAATCTGAGCAAAAGCCCAGATTTACTACGCTTACGCCGCTGTGGCGCTGAAGCTTGCCTCTGTTCGAGGCAGATTCTTAATTATTCTCTGAGCGAAAGCCCAGATTTACTACGCTTTCGCCGCTGTGGCGCTGAAGCTTGCCTCTGTTCGAGGCAGATTCTTAATTATTCTCTGAGCGAAAGCCCAGATTTACTACGCTTTCGCCGCTGTGTCGTTGTTTTTGATTTTTATTCGGGGATTATAGCATTTTGAAAACAAATTTTATACTTTTTTCAAAAACTTTTCACTTTTTTTAGATTTGTTTTCCAAAATGCAACACTTTAATAGGGTGAAGTTACTACACCAGCGGCGTAATCAAATACCAGTGAGTTACCAAGGGTGTTTTGATATAAGAGCACCAAAACAGCGATAAAAAAGAGCGTACCTACCAGATAACGAACTGCATCTTTTTTAACAACCAAAGAGATGATTTTTATCAAGAGGAGCAACAAAAAACCTAAAAAGAGATATCTTCCCAAAGCTGCGTGAGCATCAAAAAGTTGTCTTCCCTCACGGCTTAAGGATTCTCGAACTTCCACACTACCGTCAACACCGGTAATATAGGCTAATATGATAACTACAATACTAGCAAAAAAGAGTAAATTGGCTGCTTTAAAAAAGTCGGTATCTTTGTTATCTTTACCTGCCACCAAAATACTAATAAAATGAAAAAATATCGCCACAACAGGTAAAACCACAGCAAAATCTACGATATATGGATGATAATATCCTAAATCAATAGGCGAAGTGCTCAACACCTTATATACAGCACTATCTATACGAGATAAATCCATAAAAATTCCTTTAAAACAAGTTTCCAAATGGTAATCCAAAGGCTCTTAAAATGGTAGTAAAGATAAGGATTAATTTGTTTTTATCAAGTTTCTAATATCTCTATACAAAACGCACAACGATTAGAGAGTGAGATACAAAGACCAAAATTGCACTCCCTCTTGACAACCGTTGTAATCTCCCCGACTATACCTCACAATCATTTCACAATGAAGTTTTATACTAAGTAAACTAAACTTGAAAAAGGATTCTTCATGAGGGCATTGGGTATACTTTTATTGACGTTATTGATGCTTGGTGGTTGTGTTATTCAAAATGATGCACTCGATTATAGAAATAATCTCACCGATTATGAAATCAAAAAGATTGTTAAAGAAGTGCTGGTTTCACAAAATAGTATAAACCGTGCAGGGATCATCACTTCTGATGGTTTGCAAAATATCCAGACAAGAACAAGAAGTAGAGATTATCATGATCGTTATAGCTGTCAAAACAATGGCTATGCTACGATTCGATTTTTTGATGGTGATTTTAGTCTAACTTTTAGCAGTGGCGATCACTTTGGTATCGATTATGAGGATTGTACCTTTAGCCCATTTTATCATGATTCAAATCGTATCAATGGTTCTATATTGCTGGACATCAATCAAAATATGCAAGATTATCAAAACACACTTTTAGATTTTGGTGTCTCTTATATACATACTTATTTTTATACAGAGTTTGGAGAGTTGTACATCGATGGTGATTTAGGTGTACATTATGATCATCATCGATATGATAATGGTTTAAATATTACATTTACAACCAATCA
>JALULO010000072.1 GCA_027056215.1 Campylobacterales bacterium
AACGATTTTCAAGTTGTTTACTTAAGTGTATATGGGCTTCATTGTTTTTAGCGATAACCAATGCCCCACTGGTCTCCTTATCGATGCGATGTACAATCCCATGACGTTCTTCACCACTAAGGGTAGAGAGGGAAATGCCTTTGTGGATTAACCAGTCAACGAGTGTTGGTTCTTTAACGCTTGGTGCACCATGAACGACTAGATGAGGTGGTTTGTTTAGGATGAGTATATCTTCGTCTTCATAGATGATTTCGATATCAAAATCGATCTTTTGTGCTTCTTGCTTGATAGTTTGAGGTAGGGTATAGACAATCTTCTCTCCACCTTTAAGTTTTAATCCACATTTAAAAGTTTTTTTGTTATTAACCAGCACGCCTTGCGATTTGATAAACTGTTCTACCTGATTGCGTGGTTGCCCAATCTCTTCTTGAAGTAGTTTGTCTAGACGTGTAGCTTTTTGTGCTATAATCTCCAAATGAAAACTCCGAGTATAAGGATTTGGCTGTGATTCAGATAGACAGGCGTATATTTTTGCATTTTGATTATATCTTGATCTTATTGATTTTGCCTATTATAACAACATCTTACTTTCTAGTACATGAGCTTCATCCTGTGTTAGCACAAAAACAGTTGATCTATTTTGGCGCAGGAACAGTTGTCTTTTTGTTCTTTTTTATGGTGCCTATACGGCGTATGTTATGGGTGATTCCTATTATATATTGGTCAAATGTACTTTTGCTTGTTAGTGTGTATTTTTTGGGTGTTTCAAAACTCGGTGCAAAACGTTGGCTTGAAATTCCCCTCATACATATGACAATCCAACCATCTGAACTTATGAAAATAGCGTTTATTATGATGTTAGGATATCTTATTTACCAAAAGCCACCTGATGAGCGTTATGGATATGGCTTAAAAGATTTTATTAGATTTAGTTTCTATATATGGATTCCTTTTTTTCTTATCTTAAAAGAGCCTGATCTTGGAAGTGCTATGGTCTTACTTTTGGTAGGTTATGGTGTACTCTTTATCATAGGGGTAAATCATAAAATTTGGATTACGATTTTGCTTGCCATCGTCTTAAGTTCTCCTTTGATTTATAGCCATCTACACTCGTATCAAAAAAAACGGATTACGGACTTTTTATCGGAGAAACCCAGTTATCATGTCCGACAATCTGTCATCGCTATAGGTTCAGGTGGTTTATATGGACAGAGTAAAGAAGGAGCGACACAAACACATCTAAAGTTTTTACCCATCGCAGTTAGTGATTTTATATTTGCTTTTTATGTTGAGAGACTTGGTTTTTTAGGAAGTCTTTTTTTGCTTGTTTTTTATGGCTTGATTATTGTACATTTATTGATGGTTGTACGTTATATGAAAAGCAACTATCTCATACAATCAGTTGCTGCATCTTTAGCAATTCTCTTTTTTCTTTACAGTGGAATCAATATCGCCATGACCATTGGATATGCTCCTGTTGTAGGATTACCATTACCTCTTTTTAGTTATGGAGGAACGAGTTTTATATCCTTTATGATTCTTATAGGGATATTGGAAAATCTTTTAAGCTTTCGCCATGATACGCTGTATGATTCCATAAAGTTTGAATAATTATTATCTTTTAGAGAGGTTTAAGTAAAAAAGAGATAGAATCTCATCCTCCAATTTAGCGGGTCTATAGCTCAGTTGGTTAGAGCACTCGGCTCATAACCGAGTGGTCCCAGGTTCGAATCCTGGTGGACCCACCACACCAAAACGCTTATTTCTTAGCCTTTTAGCGTTTTAAACGACCTTGCACAACACCTTTAGAATCCCAAAAAAATATGTAGAAATAGATAATAATACCTTCACAAGCGTTATAGAGAATTCCATAACTTTTATGCTAAAATATAAAATATATTATTTAAAATTAAGGGAAAGGTAAAAAATGGCATACACAGAAGCAGATACCAGAGCCAAACTTATCGACCCTAAAATCAAATCTAGCAACTGGCTAGAATCTCACATCGTCCGTGAATACTACTTTACAGATGGGCGAAAGCTCATCGGTGGAAAGCGTGGGAAGCAGTATTATGTGGACTATCTGCTTGTGTATGAGAATACGAATCTCGCCATCATCGAAGCCAAAGCGGAAGATAAAGACCCCTTAGATGGTTTGCAACAGTCCATCAACTACGCCCAAAAACTTAAAATAGATTTTGTTTATGCAACCAATGGGCATAAGATTTATGAACACAATCTCATCACTGGCAAAGGTGACTGGGTAGAGTCTTTTCCTACGCCACAGACGCTTTTTGAGAGAAAGTTTCCCACACTTACCCCTACCAAAGAAAACATCATCAAACAACCTTTTCATTTTGAAGGGAACATGAAACCACGCTACTATCAACAGATCGCCGTGGACAAAACCCTCGAAGCCATCGCCAATGGAAAAGATAAGGTACTGCTTACACTTGCCACAGGTACAGGTAAAACGTACATCGCTTTTCAGATAGTCTATAGACTTTTTGAAGCCAAATGGAGTAAGTCAGGTATGCAAAGACGACCTAAAGTACTTTTCTTAGCAGACAGAAATGTATTGGCAGATCAAGCATTTAACACTTTTAATCCATTAGAAAAAGATATCGTCCGTGTCAATGGCAAAGAGATCAAAACGCGTGGTGGCAAAGTACCGACCAATGCCAATGTATTTTTCGCTATCTATCAGTCTATCGCCGAGCGTAAGTCCGATGAATTTGATGAAGAAAATGATGTAACAGCCTACTATAAACAGTACCCAGCAGAATTTTTTGATCTCATAGTCATCGACGAATGTCACAGAGGCTCTGCCAACGATGAGAGTTCATGGAGAGAGATTTTAAACTATTTTGGTTCTGCCGTCCACTTAGGACTGACCGCCACACCCAAAAGAGATGACAACGGTGATACATACAAATACTTCGGTGAACCCGTCTATGAGTACTCTCTCAAAGAGGGGATAAACGATGGTTTTCTTACACCTTACAAGGTAAAACGCATCAAGACAAACATCGACGAGTATAAGTTTAACCCAGACGACATCGTGCAAGGTGAGCTAGAAGAGCAGATAGTCACACTTGATAAGTTTGAAAAGCAAGTCATCATCCCCAAGCGTACAGAACTTGTCGCCAAGACCATACTAGAGCAGATAAATCCTATGGACAAAACTATCATCTTTTGTGTAAACCAAAAACATGCTATAGACATGAAAATAGCCATAGATAAGTACAAAATCGTTAAAGACAACGACTACTGCGTCCGTGTCACTTCCGATGAGGGAGAGATAGGAAGAGACTTTTTAGAAGCATTTCAAAACAATGACCGAGACATCCCCACCATCTTGACCTCTTCTAAGATGCTCACCACAGGGGTAGATGCCAAAAATGTGCGAAATGTCGTCCTCACCGCTCCCATCCGCTCTATGACGGAGTTCAAGCAAATCATAGGGCGTGGAACGAGAGTCTACGAGGGCAAGGACTTTTTTACCATCATCGACTTTGT
>JALULO010000073.1 GCA_027056215.1 Campylobacterales bacterium
TTAAAATAAAAATCCCTAACCCTGTTATCTAAAGATTGAAAGTGAGCTGGAAGGAATAGATAAGCACTAGTAAGCAGTGCTGAGATAAACACAAATATTAGGATCAACGCTTTATACTTTGCTTTCATTTTCTATTCTCCAGTTCCTAATATAACGGATTTTCCCACTAGCAATAGTGAGATAATCCCATATTCTTGGGCTTTATATTAGTTTTAGCCCTATTTTTTCACGTTACACAGAATTATATTGATTTGGATACCTATAATTCTATTCAAATTTACTTAAAAAAATATAAGAGTACTTATAAAATATTTTTTTTGCAAATATCTCATACATCCCTCTATAAGGAATGTATAGAGTCTTAATTTACTTTAAGATTGAAAGATTCGATATAATGTCTAATTACTGTGGTGCAGTAATAGAAAGAGTAGTCGCTTGATAAACACCTGCCGTATTTCCATTTTGAAAATTTCCACCAACTGATTTACCGTCTGTACCATAGAAGACACCATTTGCTGACGATGATGTAAGCGTATTTCCATTTATTGACATATCAAATGTTGCAATATTTTCAACTACAAGTGTTGCACTATCGTTACCAAAATTTACATCTAAATTTGCACTTCCATTTATAATTTCAGTACTTCCGCTAGTAATCGCTTTATATTTACCACTATAGCTAGCGCTTTGCTTATTATTTCTGTATTCTTCAATTTTATTAACAGGTGTTAAACTTTCTCCAGAAACCCATAGCCCATTAAATGTTTCATGATTAATACCACCAGTATAATCTACTGTTGCATTCCATAAACCCCAAGACATACCATCATCAGACTTTAAATCATCTGGAGTTGCTATTATTGAACTTTCTGTTACCGTAAGAGCACTTAAACCTGGACTTTGTGAAATAGCAAAATTTAATGATCCAGAAAAATCTTCTGTTGAAACGTAAGAATCTATAATAGGTGCGACAAATATAACAAACCATGAATCAAATGTAATAATATAAGAATTAGCAGTAAGAGAAGGAGATTCTATATTTAGATTTACTTTTTGCATGATAATTCCTGAAGCAGAATTATCAACAACGCTATAACCGGTCATTGCATTAGTACCGTTCTGCCCTTCCGCTGCCAATTTTGCTGCTTCAGCCTCTGCTTCAACTCTCGTAGTCATATCTTGAGAATTATTTTTGCTATCCATAACTTTATCTTTATTTTGCATTTGAATGCCATCAGTTGTTGTTCTTGCCATATTTTTGAATGCTGGCATATTTTCTGATTTGGTTGTGTCAATCATTGAGGTATTTTCATTTATACCTAATGCCATTTTTTTTACTCCATGTAATTCTTTTTTATCCATATCATCATCTATAAAACTATCATTTCGCATTTTATTTAACTCTTTGGGAGTAAATTTCAAAGGTACACTTTTTTCTCCAGCTGGAGAGACTACGATATAAAATCCTTGTGTAACAATAGATATGTCTCCTTTTATCTCTGTACTTATTGCTCCAAAAGTACAATACACTTTTAGACCTCCATCTGTTCCAGCAAGAACAGAAAAGTTAGTCCCTCTAATCCCAATAGTTGCATTTTTTGTTTTTACACTAAACTTATCAGGTGCTATTTTTCCTATCTTCCCCGTTATGGCTCTCATCGCACCACTTAAGAGTTCAAATTTTGCCTTAGGTAAAGTAGACTCTTCAAACAAATACTCATTTATAGAAAAATTACTATTTTTACCAACTGTTATTATTGTTTCATCGTTAAATACAATCTGAACTTTACTTTTATCTTTTGTCAAGATATTGTCTTTTTCATTTAGCTTTGCACCAAGTATTGCTTTTATACTTAAACCATCACGAACTATATCTGCACTACCTTTTAATGCTGTAATTCTCCCCACGCTATTTGCAAACACTAAAGAACTAGCTAACATTAAAAATAAAATTATTTTATTTATTAATTTCATGACAACTCTCCTAAAAAGTTTTTACTAAGCCGATAGAAATCGTATACTTACGGTAACTAAATACATTTTGATTTGAATCAACTCTGTTATAAAGTGTTTTCACATTAAAGCGTAAAGTTTGAAGTATCTTCGCACTCAGGCTTGCACTTATTGTCTCACTTGTATCATCTCTAGTAGAATCAAAAATCGTACTATGGTCATCATATTTTCTTTTCCTGATTTCACCATATATTTCAGCTCCATAAGTGGAAGTCAACTGATTTACATATATAGCATTTAGTTTATACTCATTATAATCAACATCTATATTTGAGCCTTTATGTTTTCTCTCTATGATTCCTATTATAGTAGCCTGAGCATATGAACGAGGAGACAGAACATCCTGTAATGAATACGATAGTTCATAATGGTTAGCATTTAAATCTGATTGAGCTGCTTGTTGAAAAAATTTCGTTTGATATTTAAAGTAAACGATACTTCTTAAAGTGTTCGTATGCGCATACTCCAACCTTGGCATATAGTAAACTGATTTCAAGTAAAGTTCTTTGCCTAGAGTCAGGGTATCAAGTCCTACAACCATCTCTGCAGTATATTTAGTATATTTATAAACTAAACTCGGCATATATCCTATATACTGCGTATCATAATCATTTTCTTTCTGATAATCTTTCAAATAAGCAGAAATTCTATTTTTAATAGCATAAGCACCGACTTCACCAATATCATAAATATTAACTAAGTCTACTGAAGCTTGTAATGCTCTATCAGATTTTTCATCTGTAGTTGGATAAGAAGTAGTACCAATATTGTAAGAATCATCAAGTGAACCATAATTTACATTTGAGTCATATACCCAATCTAAATTCATTGTCGCATATGTAAAAGACTTTTTCTGTGCACCTGTAACCTTTGCTAAATATAATTCTATGTTACTTCGTACATTTTTTGGAAGCATCGGATTCCCTAAAACTTCTTTAAATACAATTTCTGCATCTTCATACATCTTTAACATAAAATATGTTCTAGCTTTTTCAAGCTTATTTCTAAGATTCGTTGCATCAAGCATTTCAACTCTTTCAAAAGCAGCAAGAGCAATTTCATAATGTCCAGTCTCATATGCAGATCTACCGAGATTAAAATTTAGCTTTACATCGGATAGTTTTGTCAAGTAAAGCTTTGAAAAGAGTTCATAAGAGTTCTGATAATCTTTCGCTTTATATGCATCCATCGCGTCGCTATATGTTCGCTCTATTTCTAAAGCAAACATACATAATGGTAATAATAAAAGCACAATATATTTCTTCATTTTTTAACCTTTCTTAAGTACGAAAGTTAGGATTCTAGTGTATTGTTTGTTGAAATCATCTAAAAACTAAAGATAATAAAAAAAATCAATGCGATAAGTCCCGATATCATAGCATAAGGTAGTTGAGTTTTAACATGCTCAACAACATCACAATCACTTGCCATTGAAGAGATTATAGTTGTATCTGAGATTGGTGAACAATGATCTCCAAATACACCTCCAGATATGACTG
>JALULO010000074.1 GCA_027056215.1 Campylobacterales bacterium
ATGATAGTTTACAGATTAATGATGAAAACTACACTTCGTCAGATATAAAAGTTTCATAAAGTAACATGGTTGAAGGTAATAAGGAATTTGGAAAAGTTGTCTTGATTAATTGGGGTAGTATAAAGATCAAAAAATTCTGGGTTTCGTTGCTGTCAGTGTCGCAACGCTGACCAACGATGAAATAGCGCTTCAAAAACTGCCAAACTATCCTTTACCGGTCTTGAAAATTGCAAGACTCGGAGTCGATAAAAGGTACCAAAATCTGGGAATAGGGCGAAAACTTCTGAAAGCTATGTTCCAACTTGCCCTGGAGCAAAGAGAGCGTGTAGGCTGTGTAGGTGTCGTCGTGGATGCGAAAAAAGAGGCTGTCGCATTTTATGAAAAACTTGGCTTTACAGTGTTGCAAATAACGAATCAAAAGCGCTATCATGATTTAATCGGTATGTTTTTACCGATAGGAACTATTGTACAAGCCAGGTAAGTTTTTTCGGAAGTGTTGCTTCAGCTACATCCTTGTTTGAGGGGATGAAAGTCTCCACTCCCGAAAAAAAATACACCCGCTTTAAAAGCATGGAATCACGGTACCGTCAATATAATGAAAATCATACCCCGTGATCTTTCCCCATAGCGGCAGTTTACCGCTATGTTCCCGATAGTGCTTTTTCACAATATCGGATACAAACGATATGGCATCTTCTCTGTTTTTTTCGACAAAATCTTCTTTTTTCAGGGAAATACGCAGCCGTGATCCCATCGCGACAAGTGTGGTGATTGATTCACCTGTACGTTTGAAATTTGTTCGTACGGTAATATATGGTGTTTTCATCCGGCTAAATGTTTCAATTCGCCGGTTTGCAGCGGTGATCTCCTCTTTGCATAGGTGTTGTGGTAATTTCAGTTGCTCACAAAGTGCGACGAGGAAGCCTGCCGCATCATAGTACAGATCGAAATGCCCGTTTTTAAGCCAGGTATAGATATTTTCAGACTTCATGAAGGCTTCAACTGTGCGCAATCCGGCATCTGTATTTCTGTAGCCGAGCTTACGTACAAGCGCTTTATGATGAACCGTTTGCAATCTCTTTTTGATCTCTTGTGTCAGATTCATGGCTACTCTTTCAGATAGTTGTAGAGCTTTTTGTTGATCTTCGGAGAGCGCAACTTTTGCAGCGCCTGCCTTTCGATCTGTCGGACACGCTCGCGCGTGATACCCAGCAGTTTTGCGATCTCTTCGAGGGTGTAGGTGTGGTTTTGGGTGGTCATTTTGCACTCTCTTCAATGTACTTATCTGCCATCTCAATCAAATCATCAATGATCTCTTCCGCTTTTTCCGGCGAAGTTATATTTTGGATTTGCTCTATTTTAACAACAGCGTTTTTATACCAGTTTTCGTATCCTTCTATAACTTTATCATTTTTCATATACTTGATATGCACATCAAGTGGTTCTCGATACTTGAGTTGTATGGGTTCATCGTTTTCCCAGTCATCTGATAATCCTAATATACTATCAACAATATTATATGGTTCCTCATTTTCATCAACGACAAAAAAGTTTTCTGTATTTTTTACTGGTTCATAGACTCCATAAATTAATAACATAGGAGCTTTTTTATTGATGGATTTATCCAGCGTGTCAATAAAACGATGATACAAAAGATCCTCTTCATCATAGTCTACAGTTATGACAAATGTAAATCCGATAACTTTGCCTTTGTAAGCTCCATAAGTATTCAAATAGTACCATAGATCATCACCATTACAAAAAGCATCAAAATCATAGTAATTATCTTTAGTTTTCTTTTTCCCCTCTTCATCTTTTTTCCATGCTCGAAAATCATTCTTTTGTTCCAAAAGATCAGTTAACCTTTTATACGCTCCTCTTATATCCTGATTGATACATCCAAAAGCTTCTACGATGTCAGCGATTTTTCTTTTCTCGTCATTTGTCATTGCTTAATCCTTTCATAGTCAGTCAGATCGATGTCATATTTTTCAGGACGATACTGAAACCCTTGCCAAATCTCAAACCCTTTAAAATCAAGATAATCTATAAGTTTTTCAAAAACCTTTTTCTCAAACCCTTTCAAATTTTTAACTTTTTTAAGTCCTTCATTAAACTCCTCCCAGTGTATGTGATAAATTTTATCTTCTTTTTTACGACTATCTTCGCTCAACTCTTTCAATGCCCTGTAACTTCGAGTAAGATAGATAAGGAAGTCTGTCTGAGTTGCATCCAGATATTTCCTCAACTGCCCTTTATCTGTTTTTTCACCATCCTCTACTACTTTTTTATTGTGTTCACCTCCATAAAATTTGACTTCGATGACAAATTGAGTCCCATCCTCCAACGTGACAAAGATATCCGGTTCATCGCCACCGAAGCTTTTCCATAACTCAACGTTTTCAATTTTGAGATGTTTGTTTTGCAGTTTCTCACAAGTTTCACCATTTATGTTTCTTGCCGTTGCCAATATCTCAATCAAACCTTTATAATCAACCAATTCCAAAAGCCCAAAAACATTCGACGTTAGAACATCCTCTTTATTTTCGACTTTTGGCAACTTCCCCCTCATCTCCGCATCAATCATGCCATATCCTTATTCACGAAACCTATTTTATAATTTTCAGGTTTATTATAGCATCTTTCCATCGCGCACCACTCCTCCAGTTCCGCAAGACTCGGTTTTCTGTCATTCAGAATCTCTTCGAGTCGATACTTTTTGACCACATTTTCGATCTCCCCGCCGCTGAGGTTGTAGCGGCTGATACGATTGATCGTATTACCCGGAAGTTCCGGCAGACGTGCGTGCCAGATCGCTTTTCTCTGCGCGGGTACAGGTTTGGGAAACTCCAGTTTGTAGAGAAAGCGTCTGGCAAAAGCGTTATCGAGATTTTGGGTGAGATTGGTTGTCGCGATGCAGATGCCGTTGAAGTTTTCCAGCTCTTCGAGGATGATATTTTGCATCGTGTTGTGCATCTGCACGACGGAATCTCTGACATCAAAGCGTCTGGAGAGCAGCCCGTCCGCTTCGTTAAAGAGCAGAATCGGTTCTTGCTCCATCTCCTCTTTTGCTCTTCTGTATTCGTTGAAAATCGCGCGGGTGTTTTTCTCACTCTGTCCGACCCATTTGCTCTGAATTGCTGCCAGATCGACTTGCAACACATCTCTTCCGGTGCGATACGCCAGCTCATAAACGGAGGCGGTCTTTCCGGTGCCGGGTTGTCCGTAAAACAGTGCTACGAAACCGGCGGCAAGGCGCGATTCTTTCAGCATCTCTCTAACCTTGGCAAATCGCTGTGGAGTCACAGCATTTTCAAACTGTTGTAATGTACGGACGAGATCGTCAGGGAGAAAGAGGCTTTTGTGCAGTGTTTCATGTTTAAGATGCCGGGTAAAACGGCTCTGAAACTTTTTCTGTTTTGTGACTGTCGTACCAAAAAGCATACTGATGGACGCTTCGGTCAGTTCCACCTGCGTGGTCGTGTCGAAAAGCACGGGACTCTCGTCAAGACGGACGATGTCGTGTTTGAAAATCTTCAGCTCCTCTTTGAGTATTTTACTGACAAACTGGGATTTGTATGCAAGTTTTTCATAGATATTTTCGGCAATGCGTATGGCGCTTTCACCGCTGTTTCGCTCCAGATATTCCATAATACAGATAAATACAACCATCTGCTCCTGTGTGGGAAATCCGCGAAAACATTCGTAAAAAGGCTCTTTTCTGTCCAGTTTACTCATGAGCCTTTCAAACTCATTGAAAAAGCGGCTCTGGGTCAGTGTTCCTTCCTGCTTCTTCTCCATCAGATCGATCACTGCTTCGGTAACTGCATAAATATCCGAAAAATCGATTTCCGCCAAATTGTCGATACCGAAAATTACCCAGTTCAAAACCGTATCGTCGATCTGCATAACCGGAGTCAGTCGATTTATCCGTGCGAATCTGCCGCCATCACGTTTGATAGTAAGTAATGCTCTCTTCTCCAGACGGTCGATAGACTTCAGTAAAGGGACATGCTCTTCATCGTCTATCATGAATTCCCGTTTCATATGCTCAAACTTGCAAACACCGTCTTCCAGAACAGAGGCGAAGATCAGCGTATAGAGCCTTGCCTCTTCATGAGAGAGGGAAAAGAGAGACGCCAGATGATCAACCACCGGGTTTTGTCTGTTGCTTCTCAATAGATCATTTTGTGACCGCTGGGATTTGATTGCTACGTAGATATTGTCCATATATACCTCCTGTTATCTATTGTACCAGTTGGAAAAATTTTTGATCTACGCATTTGGGGAAATTTTAAAAAAAATGGGAAATTATGTTTATATTAATTTTTATCATTCCCAAGCTCCAGCTTGGGAATCCATACTCACGCATATTCGATCATCCCCCTATGCGTTCCCAACGAGGACGTTGGGAACGAGAGAACGAGATGACAGTGATATAGATATATTGGTTGATTTTCATGTAACGCCTGATTTGTTGACTTTTATAGAACTGGAAGAGTTTTTGAGTGAAAACCTTAAAAAAAGAGTGGATCTTGTCCCTGCAAGGAAGTTAAAATCATCCTTGAAAGAACAAATACTAAAAGAGGCGGTTGTATTGTGAAAAGAGATTACCTCCTTTTTTTAGAAGATATTGTCAATCATATTGAAAAAATAGAACTATTCACAGCTGATATGAATTTCCCGCTATGCATTCCCAACGAGGGGATCATTATAGGTATGCTAAAAGATGACTGATTTCAAAAAACCAAAAATGGTTCGCATCCTAAACTCCCTTTCCATCGATATGGTGCACATCAAAAAAGGCTCCTTTATGATGGGTGAAAAAGAAGAACAAAAAGAGGTTACCATCGAAAACGATTTCGAACTAGGCAAATACCCAGTAACCGTAGCTGAATATATGCACTTTGTGAAAAATGTGAAAGATCACTATCCAGAGTGGTTAGAAGAAGGCAATGAGTATCACATAGAAACAGGCACAGAAGATCGCTATAAAAAGATGAAAAATCTTCAAAATTCAAATGCACCAATAGTAGGGATAAGCTAGCATGATGCGACGGCTTATTGTCAGTGGCTGAGTGAAAAGAGAAGAGAAAATTTTAGATTACCTACTGAAAAAGAGTGGGAGTATGCTTGTAGAAAAGAAACTACAACAAAGTGGAGTTTTGGAGATGATGAATATAAAAACACAAAAGTCCTTCGGGGCGGTTCGTGGGTCAACTTTGCTTTCAACACTCGCTACGCTTACCGTTACAGGGTCCATCCGGACAATCGTGTCGATAACTTCGGTTTTCGTCTCCTCAGAACTTTACCTTCTTGATTGGGCGTTTTTTAGCTTTGGGGTTTTTACTTTTTTCTTTTTGAAAAGCCCCCGGCAGGGCGGCGGGAAATTTTTAGAGTAGGGAAAGTACTTTAGCATCACTTGTTTGTGTGTTTTTAGTGAGGCTAAAGCCACACTTCCGTTTGTGGGTGAGGTTGAAGTCGCACTTCCTTTTTAGGTAATGTTTACGTCACATTTTCAAATGAGAGGAAATAGTATGCATCGTAATTTACCGCATATCAGTATGGAAGGGTATTGTTGATGGATATTTGAAAAAGCTGCAAAATCTTCATGATAAGAATCATATCAAACAATATAAGATAGATCGTTATTTGGACAGTTCAAAGAAAGGTGCTTATCTTTTTGGTGATGTGCTTACGATCTTATGAGAAAAATATGGTCTGATCATTTTGATACTCTCTAAATCATCATCATTTTCAATAGGAAAAAAAGCATTGTTTTTATAGAACTCTATCAACTGTTTTTTATTGATTGCATCTAGTAAGATAAATCTTCCACCAAGTGAGAGTTGTGCGTTGTCTATGATAGTTATAGTATCATGTAGGATATACTTGCCGATTTTGAAAGATTCATATTTACCTGATTTGCCAAGTTGTCCTATCAGATAACAAGGGATAGAGGGAGTATCATCTTTGTACCCATCCAAAAGTTTTACAACTTCACGAGAGACACCGTTTGTGTGTAAAGTGCTGATTGTGATAGTAAAATATCCTGCAACTTCTTTTGTCTCATTGTCAATATAAAGATATGTTCTTGCTCTTAGATGTTTTTCAAATGTTAAGGCTCTATTATGAAGAAAATCTTCAAGGTCTCTATTTTTAGAACAGAAAAAACGCTCAAGCACTTTTCTTACTTTTCTATTAGAGTTACTTTTTTGTAAAATTTCAGATAAAGAAAATAGCGAAAAAGTTTTGTCAAACTGTAGTCGAGTCATTAACGCACTGTGACTTAAAAGAGGTCAGCAACAGAAAGTTTTCTATCAGTTGTTTTTTGTAGTTTAGCTCGTTTTTTAGTTTCAAAATCTTTAATTTTGTTGAAACTTTTTTTGGAAAAAGCTTCAATGACTAGCTTTTCATTTTTTGGTTTAAGTACCATTGTTTCTAAAAATGCTTTTGTCATCTTAGCTCCTTCTTTTTTGTTATTGCCCTATTTTACACTTTTTTGAGAAATATATCAAGTTGATGCTGGTATAGAGTATATCGGCAACTAATCAGTTGCCATCTTAAAACTTGATTCAAAGCCAATTAAAATGTTTCAATCTGAAGCACATGTAACAGCTAAGTTTGAGAACGGTAATCGTGTTATCGCTATGGGTTTTCGTCTCCTCAGAACTTTACCTTCTTGATCGGGCGTTTCTTAGACTTGGGATTTTTACTTTATATTTCCATTTTTATCTATCTTTAGTACGTAGACATCTTTTCGTCCGTTGCCGTAACTTTCTGTTTCACCTACTACCAGATAGCCGTCGTCTGTTTTGGTGATGCTATGAGCGATGTCACTGTCTCTGCCGCCGTAGTTTTTTCGCCATAGGACTTTGCCTTTTTCATCGATTTTGAAGATATAGACATCTTCTCTGCCATGGGTGTCTGTTTCTGTCACACCAACGATCACATAGCCATCATCATCGGCGACGATATCAAATGCTTCTTCGTCATATCTGCCGCCATAGGTGTTTTGCCAGACTACTTTTCCCATTTTGTCTATTTTGACGACATAGGCTTCTTCTCGTTTGTCACGGTTGCTTTTGGTTAATCCGACAAATATATAGCCATCTTTCGCTTTTGTTACGGCATTTGCTTTTTCATCATATCCCCAGCCATAACCTTTTTGCCAGAGAAGTTTTCCTTTTTTGTCTATCTTGACGACATAAGCATCAAAGCTCTCATCCTCACGTAAACTTTCAGATTCTCCAACCATCAGATAGCCATCATCGGTTTTTAAGATATCGTACAGTTTATCGTCATCTTTGCCACCATAACGACGTAGTTTATTTCGCTCTCCCTCTGTATCGATATCTACGACATAGCCATTGACCTTAGCATCAAAAAACTCTGGTTTATCTTCCCATCCAGCGATTTTATAACCTTTGGAAGTCGGAACAATTCCCGTACCATGATAATAACTCTCATCACTGCTAAAATAGGCTCTTTGCCACTGTGCATTTCCTTTTTTGTCAAGAGAAACGGCATAGATACTTGAACGATCACTTCCAAAACTTTTCGTCATGCCAATAGCGATAAAACCATCTTTAGTTGCTATGGCTGCACTACCGGCATCATCATCTCTACCGCCGATCGCTTTGCTCCAGATTTTTTTGCCATTTTTATCTATTTTGATGAGATACATATCGGTTCGTCTGTCACGATTTGCATTTGTCTCACCGACGATCAAGAAACCATCAGGAAGAGATATGACAGATTTTGCACTATCATCTTCTTTGCTACCATATACTTTTTCAAATGTCACAGATTTGGACACACCATAAAGTGCTGTTGAGATAAGTAAACCTGAGAGAATGATGCTAAACCGTTTCATGAAGTACCTCCTTTATATCAAGAAAAGTAATATATTCCATTTCATTTTGAAAAGAACTTTTATATAAGTAATTATAATAACTATTTAGTTAACACAGGCTTAAAGTTTCAACTTTTCGGATAACTTCTTTTTTATATTTTCATAACGAATAAAACAAAATCATACATTAAATTATAGTTTTAGTTTTTCTCTCGTTCCCAACCTCCTCGTTGGGAACATAGATAGTATTGAAACTACCTCACACATCGTGTTTTCGTATAAACGTCAAAAACAAAGCAGCAGATATCCCAGCACTCGCAAGGATCATCAACATCACCATCATCTGATATCGTACTGCGATCAATGGATCAACACCAGATAAGATTTGTCCTGTCATCATTCCAGGTAACGATACAAGTCCCACAGCAAAAAGTGCGTTAATGATAGGAATCAATGCTGCTTTATAAGCTAAAGCCCTAGCTTTCCTATACTCAACACCTCTATCACGTTCACTTTCAAAACGCTCTGCTGCGATACTAACAGCATTCATGGCATTGGCAAATATCATCCCTGCAAGTGGTATAACAACACGAGGTTCATACCAATGGGGAAGTTTCATCACACCCCAAAGTACGATGAAAAGTGTCAAAACCCCTCCTGTTGCGATAGAGATAAAGGTATACATATAAAATTTAGGTGTCTTTTTTGTCAATACCCGTAACGCGATCACTGAAGAAGCCATCAACATGACAAATAGTATCATCACCACAAGTAAAGAACCATGAGCGTTAAAAATATAACCTAATACATAACCTATCATGACAAGCTGTAACAACATCCTTGCCAATGCATACAAAATCGTAACACCATCACCCATCCATCGAAGATATAGATAACCAACTACAAAAACAGGAATCAAAATCCACAAAAGATCAACAAAGGCGATGGTTTGAATAGAAGTTTGCATATTACGCTACAACACAACCTCTTCAAAATAATCTACAATCTCGTTTCTGTCTATTTCATGATGTTGTCCGCCATAAATGTTTTCTTCTAATTTTTGTAATATCTCAGCTATATAAGATCCTTTTTTACTGTATGGCAATAACAGATCATAAAGTGCTTTGTCGCTTTTGGCTTTTTTGATACGTTTAACGATAGGTTTTTGCTCTTTTTTAGAAAGTTTTTCTTTATACGTAAACCATACAAATACCATGCCCGCACCGAGTAAAAAACCGGCAAGTAGATAGAGGTAACGTGTATGACTCGCTACTTCGACTCTTTTGATGATCGTTTTGGATTTGGCTGTATCAGTTTGATCCGTTTGGATAGCTTTCAGAGCTTTACTCTTTTGTATCTTTGGTGTTTGACTGGCAGTGTTCGCACTTCCTTTAACATGCACTGTGATTGGTTTGGTTTTTTTAGTCACTTTTTGCTTTGTTTTTGTATCAAAGTAACTAAATTCAATCGCTGGTATCGTATAGTCACGATCTGCTACGATAGCTACTTTTTGGGTAAATTCTCCGCTATATTGACCATTTTCTAATCTTGACTTTACCTTTGGATCATCGGCATACACTACCGCGTCAGGGATGTCGAGATCAAACTTTTTGATATCATCTACATTTCCTTCTCCACTGATATGGATCGTAAGATTTACCGGCTTATTTGCTGCTACTTCTGTTTTATCAACCGATGCATCAATCGTAAAATCACCACTTACTTCCAAGTTGTCAGGGAGAGCCTCGACCTCTATTTTGGCTTCATTTGAAAAAAGTTTTTGCCATTTAAGAGATGTTACCATAGATTGGAAAAAAGGATCATCAAAGAAATCACCACCAAATCCACTTCTACTTCTGGTACGAACGCCTACTGCTCCCTGAACTGAGGGGATAGTAAAAGTTCCTGCTTTTTGCGGAAAGAGTAGATAGCTATAGGTTTGCACACGATAATCCCCTTCACTACTTTGTTTTGCACCTTTGATCTCTTTTACCCAAAAATTTTCGATATTGGGCGGTGTGATCTGGATTTTATCTGCTTTTGCATTGAGTTTTTGTTTAAACTTGACATCTACGCGTATCGGTTCACCTACATAAACTTTGTGCTTATCTACATGCATCTCAAGGATGAAGGGTGCACCTTTGGTCGCTTGTGTCGGTTTAAGCACATTTACACTAAGTGCTTTTGTTTTATATGTTTTTCCATCAATCTGTACACTAAAAGGAGGTATTTTTACCGATTTTTCAGGTGCAAATACATACGTTTGAGATTTTGACTGTGATACTTTGCCATTGATAATCGTTGTATTTTGAGCACTCGAAGTACCTAAAACATTAAAACCCCCAATCTTTTGAATCTGGGGAAAAGTAATATCTTTTCCTTGTGCAGTGATGCTCAGATGGACATTGTCACCACGATATATAGCTGATTTATCTACTTTTACACTAACACCTCCTGCGATGAGGCTAATGCTCATCACTAAAAGTACTAGTACTATTTTACCAAGGTTTTGTTTCTTCATGATTTTCTCCTTTTGTCGGCATCGGTAGCATGAGGGTATTGACACCTCGTCCTTGCAACATCTTTTTCCATTTTCTCTCTTCCATATCAGAAATCGGTACTTTTTTCGCTCTTGTGGCTGTTGCTTTTTGCTTTTTTGCCTTTTCTTCTCTCTTTTTTTGTTCTTTTTTGCTTAACTCTTTTTTTTGTTTTTGGGCACTATTTTGTTTCTTCTTTTGTGCCTTTTGACTTTGCTTATCTTTAGCATCTTTTTGTTTTGGCTTTTGATTTTGTGCCTTTTGTCGGTCTTGCTTTTGCTGTTGCTTTCTTGTTTGGTTATCCTTGTTTTGCTTTTGTTTCTGATCTTTTTTTTGTCCTTTTTTATTGTTTTTGTTTTTTTGATCTTTACTCTTTTTTTGACCATCTTTTTGATTCTTTTTCTGGTCTTTTTTCTTCTGCTTCTTTTTCTGGTCTTGTTTTTTCTTTTGTTGCTGTTTTTGTTTTTTCAAAAGATCCAAATTGTACTTTGTATCTTTATCTTTTTTAATTTTGAGTGCTTTTTCATACGACTTTATCGCATCATCTATCTTCCCAATATTGGCATAACAGTTTCCGATATTGTGAAGTTTTTGAAACTCCAGTGACTTGTCTTTCACTTTTTCATAACTTTGCAATGCTTTTTGATAATCTCCACTCTTATAGTAACTATCACCTAGATTGAAAAGTGCTTGTTGGTTTCCCTCTTTGGCTAACTTTTCATACTCCAAAGCCGCCTTTTTGTAGTCGCCTTTCGTGTAAGACTCTTTTGCATTTTTCACATGTAAAAAATCAAACATAGAGGCTTCTACACCCAAAGAGAGAAGCAATAAAAAGAGTATTTTTATACCATATCTCATGCTACCCTCCTTTTAGGCAATGAAAAAAGTCCTGCAAATAAAAAGAGTATCGCCAATCCCAAAGGATAGTAAAAAAGCTCTTCTTTATTTTTAATCGTTGTCTCTTCTTCAATATGTGCTTTAAATTTTGACTTTATTGCATTTGATAAAGCTTTGATATCATTGTTTTTCAAGCTATACTCCATGTATGCTCCTCCTGTTTCTAGTGCCAGTTTTTTGATAGCGTCGTTGAGTTTCACCACAACGATATCTCCTTTTGCATCTTTTAAAACACCATTTTTAGTTTTGATAACACCACCTTTTTTGGTACCTATAGCGTAAATAAATACACTGATGCCGTTTTCTTTTGCATAGGCTATCTCTTTATCAAGATTTTGACTATCACCACCATCGGTAAACAGTACAAGTACTTTTTTCTTTTTATTTTCAAAAAGATTATTAGCTGCTTCTAGGGCACTCATGACACTTGTCCCTCGCAAGTTAAGATACTCTAACCCAAGATTTTTGGTTAAAAATTTAAGCGAATTATAATCCTGTGTCAATGGTGCAATCAAAAATGCACGTGAACTAAACCCTATCAACGCTACTTTTGCATTATCCAAATCTTTTAAAAAGGTATTAAATTTTCGTTTCGCCAATGCAAAGCGACTGGGATAAAGATCATTTGCAAACATGGACTGGGATATATCAAATCCCACGACGACATTGATAAAACTTGATTTTACCGTGACTTCTCCGTTATCGATCTGTGGACGAGCCAATGCGAAGATTGCAAAAATAAAACTTGTTATCAAAAGTATATTACGTACTTTTGTACTTAAACCTCTGTTTTTTACCCGCACCTTTTGTAAAACACGTTTTGCAAAGATACGATCAAGTACACTACTATCTTTTTTGATCAAATAGAGCATCGGTATCACTAGAAGCAATAACAATAGCATTACATTATCAGCAAAATGTATCATGACATCCTCTTATTTCTAAAGTAAAAAAATCCGATTAAGAGCATCAACGCTAAAGTAAGCGGATACTGATAAAAGTAGTTTTTCTTTATATATTTATTTGCTTTTATCTTACTCTTTTCAAGCCGGTTAATCGTTGCATAAATCTTTTTGAGTTTTTCTACACTATTGGCAGCAAAAAATTCACCACCACTTTCTTTCGCTATCTTTGTCAATACACGAGGATCAAAATCACCCTGATTACCAATACCTATCGTATAAACTTTGATACCATATTTCTTAACAGTTTTGATCGCAACATCAAGCGGGATTGTCCCAGTATTATCCATACCATCTGTGAGTAAAATCGCGATTTTATTTTTAGCTTTACTATCTTTAAAAAGATTTGAACTCAAAAACAGTGCTTCATACAAAGCGGTTCTGCTTGTACCTGCCACACCAACATTTAAACGTTTTAACAGACGTTTGATACTCTTTTTATCATATGTTAAAGGAACGGCGACATAGGCAAAATCTGCAAAAATCGTTAAACCGATCTTATCATGGGCACGTTTATCCAAAAAATCTTCAACGATATTTTTTACGATACCAAACTTATTATTTTCCTGCATAGAACCACT
>JALULO010000075.1 GCA_027056215.1 Campylobacterales bacterium
TTGTTATATAATTGTATGTTCCATGTGACATATATGTGACACAAAAAATTTTAAGGAGGTTTTAATGCAATCACACAATGCATTAGAGTATGATTATACGATAGCAAAATGGTACACATTTCTAGCTATAGTATTGGGTATAGTAGGTATGACAGTAGGTGTGCTTATAGCTTTTCAGCTAGCATTTCCAGAGTTAAGTAACCTATTTGGTGAGTATGGTACATTTGGTAGATTAAGACCACTACATACTGATACTGTTGCTTATGGTTTTACACTTAGTGGTATTTTTGCAACTTGGTATTATGTGGGACAAAGAATCCTAAAAGTATCAAATGCTGAGTCTAAGTTTTTGATGTTTATATCAAAATTACAACTTGCTACATATTTAATCATAGTTGTTTTAGTTGTTTATTCACTTTTGATGGGTATCACAACATCAAAAGAGTATGCTGAATTTGAATGGCCAATAGATATTTTAGTAGTAGTTACTTGGGTTTTATTTGGTATTCATATGTTTGGTATGATAGGGTTAAGAAGAGAGAAATATCTATATATCTCTATGTGGTATTATATAGCTATGTTTGTAGCGATAGCTATGCTATATCTATTTAATAACATGGAAGTTCCTACATATTTTGTAAGTGGAGGAGTAGGTTCTATATGGCATTCAGTTTCTATGTATGCTGGAACAAATGATGCTATGGTACAATGGTGGTTTGGACACAATGCAGTTGCATTTGTATTTACAACTCCTATTATCGCTATGATTTACTACTTTTTACCAAAAGAGTCAGGTCAACCTGTTTACTCATATAAACTTTCAATCGCAGCTTTCTGGGGATTGATGTTCGTTTATCTTTGGGCAGGAAGTCATCACCTTGTTTATTCAACAGTTCCTGATTGGATGCAAACTTTAGGTGTTATTTTTTCAATTGTACTTATTTTACCATCATGGGGTTCAGCTATCAATATGCTTTTAACTATGAAAGGTGAGTGGGGACAACTTCAAAGTAATCCTATTATCAAGTTTTTGATTTTAGCTTCAACTTTCTATATGTTCTCAACACTAGAAGGACCAATCCAATCAATCAAATCTGTAAATGCGATAGCTCACTTTACTGACTGGATTCCAGGACATGTACATGATGGTACTCTTGGATGGGTTGGATTTATGATTATTGCTTCTATATTTCATATGGTACCAAGAATGTACAAAAGAGAGATTTATAGTAAATCTTTAATCGAAGCACAATTTTGGATCCAAACTACAGGTATTGTTCTTTACTTTAGTAGTATGTGGATTGCGGGAATCACTCAAGGTATGATGTGGAGAGCAACTGACCAATACGGAAATCTTGCTTATTCATTTATAGATACAGTTACTGTGTTACACCCTTACTACACTATTAGAGGAGTTGGTGGACTTTTTTATCTAATAGGTGTGTTTATGTGGGCATTTAATATATATAAAACTGCAACAGCTGGTAAAGTGTTAGAGAGAGAACCTCAAAACGCTACACCAATGTCAGCATAAGGAGGATAAGTTATGTTTCATTTTTTAGAAAGAAATCCATTTTTGTTCACAGTAGTACTTTTTGTAACAGTTGCTTTTGCAGGTATTATAGAAATACTTCCAGATTTTGCTAAACAAGCAAGACCAGTAGTTGGTAAAAAACCATATACTGTTTTACAAATTGCAGGAAGACAAGTTTACATACACGATAGTTGTAACGCTTGTCACTCACAACTTATTCGTCCATTTAAATCAGAGACTGATAGATATGGTCATTATAGTATAAGTGGTGAGTATGCTTATGATAGACCATTCCTTTGGGGTTCAAAAAGAACAGGTCCAGATCTTCACAGAGTTGGTAACTATAGAACAACTGATTGGCATGAAAATCATATGTGGCAACCTACAAGTGTTGTTCCAGGGTCTATTATGCCAGCATATAAACATATGTTTAAAAACTTGGCGGATATTGATACTGCTTATGCAGAAGCTTTTACAGTTAAAAAAGTTTTCAATGTACCTTATGACAAAGCAGGTATGCCAAAACTAGGAACTTTAGCAGATGCAAAAGCAGAGGCATTAGCAGAAGCTAAAAAAATAGTTGCTAATATGAAAAATAAAAATGTTAAAGATGCTGTTGCAAATGGTAAAATACCTCAAATAGTAGCATTAATAGCATATTTAAATAGTTTAAAATAAAGGTATATAATGGAGTTTGATACACAAACATTACAAACATTTCAAATATATGCTTTTTTAATAGTTGCTGCTATTATAATAATAGTTTTTTATAGTTATATACACTATATATATAGCAGTGAAAAAAAAGGTGTAAACGACTTTGAAAAGTATTCAAATATTGTGCTTGATGATGAAGTGACATCAACTCCAGTAGAAGAGCTTACTGCGAAAGAAAAGTGGGAGCTAGAAAAAAAGAAAAATAAAGGAGATAAAGCATGAAGATAAATCTTTCAACAGATGTTGTTAATCAGCTTACTTTAGTTGGTGCTGCTGCTATCATTATCTTGACGGTTGTTGTTGCTGGTAAATATATCAAGCAAATAAAAAATGATACTGCTAGTGGTGAACTTTCTGAAGAAAATTGGGATGGTATAGGTGAGTATAAAAATTCACTACCATTAGGATGGGCTTTAAGCTATGTAGGAACTATGATTTGGGCTATATGGTATTGGTTGTTTTCACCATATGCTGTAAATGCTTATTCACAAATAGGTGAGTATAATCAAGAAGTAAAACAATACAATACTACTTTTGAGAAAAAGTGGAAAAATCCATCAGCTGATACTTTGATGGGTATGGGAGAAGGTTTTTACCTTGTAAATTGTGCTCCTTGTCATGGTATAGCAGGAGATGGTATAGATGGTAAAGCACAAGGTTTTGATAAAAGGATGACAAAAACACAAGTGTTAGCTGTTATAAAAAATGGTCAAAATCAACTTCACTATGCTATGGGACCTATGCCAGCTGGTATGGCAAGTGGTGCTGATGCAGATGCCATAGCTACTTGGATAGCAAGTGGTATGAAAGGTAAACAACCAGCTGCTTTTGCAGCATGTGCTAGTTGTCATGGAGCAGATGGAAAAGGAAATGGTGGAACTGCACCAAATCTTGCTGAATATGGAAATGTGTTAGTTAAACATGTTCTTGAAAATGGTAAAAAAGGTTCTATTGGTACTATGCCTTCATTTAAAGGTAGATTTACTGATGTTCAAGAAAAAGCTGTAGCGACTTATTTAAGATCGCTTCAAGAAAAGTAAGGAGTAAAGCATGGCTGAAAATACAACAAGAAGACTATGTTTTAACATAAATGGACTTTTAGGTGGAATAATAGCAACAGTGCTGTTACTTAGTATTTTAGGTGTATTCACTTATCTTGCTATAGGAGTACAGGCTGGTAATGCAACTACATACTATAAACTTGTAGATGAGCAAAATATTCCTATGACTTCGAC
>JALULO010000076.1 GCA_027056215.1 Campylobacterales bacterium
ACGTTACAGTACCGCATAAAGAAGTTGCATTTAAATCTTGTGATGAAATCAGGGGCATAGCAAACGACATCGGTGCAGTCAATACAGTAGTCAATGAAGAGGGAAAACTCATCGGGTACAACACTGATGCCCCTGGATTTTTCAAATCTGCATCCTCTTTTGGAGAAATCAAAAATGTCTTGATTTTGGGAGCCGGAGGTACAGCAAAAGCTTTGGCTGCTATTTTTAGGGAAAATGCTATACCCTGCACTATCTTAAATCGCTCACAAAAAAGATTGGATTTTTTCATACAAAAAGAGTACAACTGTTTTGATTGGGAGAGTTTTGAATCTAAAACATATGATTTGATAGTTAATACAACCTCAGCTGGTTTACAAGATAACAATCTTCCCCTACCCCAAACAATGCTAAAAGAGATATTTGCAGATGCAAAATATGCAATCGATGTCATCTATAATCAAAATACACCTTTTTTACAACTTGCACGCGAGCATAATCTCATGGTTAAAGATGGTTCTGAGATGCTTTTAAACCAAGGTGTTTACGCTTTTGAGATTTTTTTTAACTTACTATATAAAGAAGAAGATATTTTCTATTTCATGCAAAAAGCATTTACATGAAATAGGGAAGAAAATTCAACGATATTTAGAGATATCGATATCAGTTTTTAGTATCTTTGCCGGTATACCGCCAACGACACAGTTATCAGGTACATCTTTTAAGACTACTGCATTTGCGCCAATAACACAATTTTTACCAATCGTTACCGGTCCTAAAATCTTAGCACCAGGTGCAATCATCGTATTGTCACCGATCACTGGTACTTCATGGATATGAGAAGTTCCACCGATTGTGACACCAGAACCAACCATGACATTTTTACCAATCACAGCACGATCATGAATCACAATACCCAAACCACCATAACCTAGTACTGTACCTTTACCCAACTTCGCTCCAAGTGAAACTTGACAACCAAACAAAAGACGCACAAAGATGATATTGATCAACTTTGGCAAAATAGGAACTTTTAAATTATACAAAAACAGTGCAAAATAGTATATATATACGACAACTTTACTCAATCTTTATCCTTTTTATAAATATTATGTATCCCTAAATCGACATGAAGTAGTATCTATTTAGAGACTTAGCGATCTTATATCAAAGATCCGATAAGCAATATCTTACCATCCTAAAACAAGAAAAATTGAAGATAAAAAATAATCCATTATAAAAACTGTAACAGATCCAAGTACGACAGCATTGGTAGTTGCCTCACCAACTCCTCTTGCACCACCTCCTGCAGTATACCCTATATATGTACCAATCGATCCAACAAGAAAACCGAAAATCAGTCCTTTAAGTACTCCTGTAAAAATATCACTTAAATCTAAATACATATTAATCGTATTTAAAAATTCAGTTTTATTAACACCCAAAGCATGCACGGAAATCAAATAAGCACTAACTGCTCCCAAAAAATCAAATATAACGATAAGAATCGGTAAAGAAATAGTAGTTGCAACTACTCTAGGAAAGATAAGATACTTTTTAGAATCAACTGCCAACGTATCCAGTGCATCAATCTGTTCTGTTACACGCATTGTACCAAGTTCTGCTGCCATCGCACTAATAGCACGTGAAGTTAACATCAAGCCTGCAAACACAGGTCCGAGTTCCCTAAAAATAGAAATATAAATAGGATATCCCATCAAATTTTCTGCACCGAACTCATGGAATCCTTGAAAAAGTTGTACTGCTTCAACCATCCCTGTAAATGTGCCTGTTAAAAAGATAACACCTATTGAGCCAATGCCGACAATCTGCATCTGTGTAAATATCTCTTTCACGCGATAAGGTTTTTTAAAGTACAGAGGAAGTAACTGCATCTGAAAATACACAAACTCACCCAACTTATGGATAAAGTCCAATATCCATAAACATATTTTACCAATAAATGCAAAAAAACTTTCTATATACACCATATGGAACATAAACCTTTATGATTTTCAATAAAATGAAAAATTTATCTAACTTTATGAAAAAAACTAAACTTTTTATAAAACAGTACGATATTGTCTATATCAAACACTTATTATCTAATTTGATAATAACAAAAGAAAGGAAAATCATGGCTGAAGTAACTGAAAAAGCAGAAGTAACAGAAAAAAAAAGTGGTGGATCAAATATCTTACTTATTATCATAGCAGTAATGCTCTTTTTAGTACTTGCTGCAGGTGCAGTGGGTGCTTATTTTCTTTTAAATGAAGATGATGCCGTCATAAATGATGCAAATCATGCAAAACAAGCAGAAGTTATCAAAGAGACACATCTGACTAAAAAAACACAGACAAGTACATCTGAAAGAAAAACAGATTATGCACATATTGGAAAAATGTATCCACTAGATCCATTTATAGTTAACCTTTTCAGTGAAAACGGTAGTAGATATTTAAAAACTGCTATCAATTTAGAACTTGGAAATGAAGAGTTAGGGGTTGAACTCGATGCTAAAAAACCTCTTATCAGAGATATAATCATCAAAGCTTTGTCAGCAAAATCATATGAGGAAATCAGTACTATTCAAGGTAAAGAAAACTTAAAAGATGAAATTGTTGCAAACATAAATGAGGTGCTTGAAGATGGAAAAATCAATAATGTATTTTTCACAAATTTCGTAATTCAGTAATGATTGGTATAGATATCGTTGAAATCAGACGAATTGAAAAGTTACTTGAGAAGTACCCTCAAAAAGCATTAAAACGATTTCTTTGCGAGGAAGAGATCGTTTTAGCAAAATCTATCAATACGATTGCGGGGTTTTATGCTGCAAAAGAAGCTATTTCAAAAGCATTAGGCACAGGTATCACTGCACAATGTACATTCAAAGATATCAAAATCCATAAAGATTTAGGTGGTGCACCTTATTTTACCTTATCCAAACATATAGTGGATAAATTTGAGATTATAGAGTGTGCACTGTCAATCACCCATGATGGTGGTTTTGCTATTGCTGTTGCAACCCTCTATTCAAAACTAACATCTTACAAAAAGATATGTCACTAAAATACACATCATAAAATATTAAATTAAATTATTAAATCTATTGCGATAAAAAATATCAATTTGCTTTATTCATAATAATACTCTATAAATTAGCACCTATATACGACGATATGGTTTATGTAACAACAAGGGGTATATTATGTTAATTACAATAGGACTATTTCTTTCGGTAGTTATTTTATTACTTATCGGCTATGCAGGGGAGCTTATCTCAGGCTCTATTTCTAAGGCTTCTGATGCAAATCAAGAAGAAACCAGTACTGATTTTCAAGCAGTACCAGAATATTGAAAAATATAAAAAGATCTTAGAACATTAAGATCTTTTGCTCTGTCCCTCTTACCTAAACAGCGCCAACATATAGATTTTAATAATCATTCATACATACTTTGTCTTATAG